>JBMOHO010000090.1:0-12370 GCA_049317805.1 Saprospiraceae bacterium | reverse complement strand
GGTTTTTCAAATCCATCTGACGCAAGGGCGTCAGATGGATTTGAAAAACCTCGTTATCGACGTGACAGGTCTGTTACTCGCCTTCCCAATCCGCTTCATCATCTCCCGGCACCCTCCCCCGCTCATGCCAGGCCCGAAACCCCTCCAACCCGCCAAACCGCGCCAGCACCGCCGCGCGTTGCACCAATGCATCACCGTCGCCCAACATTTCCCCATACGATGAATAGGGCCATAGCCGAAAGTCATGCACCAACCCGTGATGCTGCGGGTTCAAATGAACATAGCGCACCACCTGTTTAAAATAGGCCAACGAGTACACCTCTTTGCGTTGAAACGGCCGTTTAAACAAGTTGCCATCGCGTCCGAGGTACTTGTTCGTAGTGCGCGTGTAGCTGTTGAACCAATTAGACAACTGATCCGAGACATAATCTTCCGCCGTGCGCACGCGTTTTTTTCGGCCCACATCCTTGTGAAGCAGCGATGGCATCAGCTCATGCGCCGACCGCACGCGGAGCAGCAGGTGAAAATGGTTGGGCAACAGGCAATAGGCGTACAACTCGGCCACCGGATCCACAAAACGGGGAAACCGCATCAGGAACAAGCGGTAGTCCCAGTCTCGAAAAAAAACATTTTGCCGGTTGTTGCCCCGGTTAAACACATGATAGACACGATCGGGCTCCAAAGGCCCAAAAGAATGATCCGACATAAGAAGCGATTAAGATGAACTACAAAATTATAGCTTTACTACTAACTGCGACAGTTTTTTTTTCATGTCATAAAAAACATCCGCCCACGTTGGCGTTTTACCACTGGCGAACCACCTTAAGCAGCAACGAAACCGAAAAAAGCTACTTAGACAGCATCGATTGCAAAGTGGTGTACCTAAAAGTATTAGACATTGGGCTCGACCCGCTCGCCCATGCGCCCGTTCCATACAGCTTATTGCACGTACAAGACACTGCCCTGCTCAGGGGCAGGCGATGGATACCCTGTGTGTTCATCACCAACGAGGTGTTCAAGGGCATTTCCCCGGAAAAAACGACCCGCCTGGCCCACTGGAAATACAGGTGGATTGCGACTGGTCGGCCGACACCCGCGTAGCTTTTTTTTCCTATTTGGAACAACTCAAACTACAGCTGCCCGCCCAAACGGCCCTCAGCGCCACGATTCGCCTGCACCAGTACAAATTTCCGGATAAAACCGGCGTGCCACCAGTCGACAGCGGCATGTTGATGGCCTACAATACCGGCAATGTGGAGCATTTTGCCGCAGGCCATTCCATTTACCGCACACAAGACGCCGAAAAATACTGGAACGGCACCCGCAAGCCATACCCGTTGCCGCTGGATCTGGCGCTGCCTGTGTTTTCATGGACTTTGTTGTACCGCGATTCCCTGCTGCACAAAATTGTGCCGGGCTTGGTGGCCGAGGCATTGTCTGACACCGCGCGCTATGGCTGTCTGGCTGTAGAAGCCAATGTTGGCCGCTACGTCGTCAGGAAAGAGACATTTCTGGAAGGCCATTATCTTCGCCCTGGCGACTTGCTGCGTACAGAAACGGTTACACCCGATTTGTTGTGGCAAATAGCCCATCAGGCTCGTGTTCAACCGTGGCGGCACGTGGCTTTTTATCAACTTGATGCTGCCACCATACGCCAATTTCCGCCCACCCAAATCAAACGGCTATGCGAAACATTCGCTCAAGCGCCCTGATGGCCCTGCTTTTTCTGGCTGCATCTGCTTTTTTCCCTTATGCCACATTTGTGCCTGATGAACAACCTGTTGGCATGTGCAACCCCTACATCCAACCCACCTTTTCGTATTCCTTTTTGTATCCCGAAACCGTGGACAAGCGGGCAGCCTATGCGCCGTTTTTTATCCGTTGGACACCTTATTATGACGACATTTATTTCAAAAAAGACATTCAGAAAGAGGACAACATCGAAGAATGGATTGAGCGTTTTTGCGGCAAACCGTATGAAGAAGACGTAGAGTACGTGGTGTACAAGGCATCGTACAATGACATATCGGACCTGCGCACGTTTTCCGGTTTGCCCAATGTCAAAAAGAATTTTCCAAGAGGCTTGATCGGCAACACCTTTGCTGAAATGCTGGTGGAAAACAATTGCACTGAAGTCATTGACTATCTGTTGTTTGCCAAAAAATGTGAACCGTATGTAACGCTTGGTGGCGATGGTTGGAGCATACCCGAACGAGACACCGCTTCCATGCAAGTGCTGATTCGGGAGGGCATGTCGGCGTTTCAAAGCAGTTCGTCGTATTTTATAAAAATGCGTTACGCCTATCAGGTCATTCGCCTGGCGCATTACGCGGAACGCTGGCAGCAAACGGTGAATTTGTACAACTATCTGATGCCCAAAATAGACCGCAGGAAACCCAGTCTGTTGTATTTCTGGGCTTTGGGACATCAGGCAGGAGCCCTCCAGAAAATGGGCAAATACGCCGAGGCCGCCTACCGGTATGCCCTCATTTTCAGACACAGCCCGTCCAAACGCGTATCGGCATTCAACAGCTTTCGCATCCGTAACGACGCCGATTGGGATGCCGCGCTCCGGCTTTGCCAGAACGACTCGGAAAAAGCCACCATGCTCATTCTCCGTTCGGGAGTGTCACAAAGTTACACCATCAGCAACCTGCGCAGTGTATACGCGCTTGACCCGGCACATCCGCAATTGGAATTGATGCTCCTCAGTGCAGTGCACGACATGGAGCGGGTGTTCCTGCGCACAGCGGTCACTGATTTGAAATACGGCAAAAATCCGTACACCCCCAAGGAAAACGTGTCGGCCCAACAACTTCTTGACCTCCAAAAATTTACCCGCGACGGCATCGCACAGGGAAAGGTGGCCAACCCAAAACTGTGGCGGGGGCTGTATGCGTACCTGGAGCTGCTGGCGGGCGATCACTACGCCGCTGAACAACATTTCCAGCGGTTGCGAAACGAGCTAAGCGCAAGAAATGCCTATGACAAGGAACTCTTGCGGCAGTTGGACACCTGGGATGTGGTGCGGGCCATTTTGGCCCTTGAGGCCAATTCGCCGTACCTCGACGACCAGGCCTTTCGCGTGCGCAGTTATGCCGCCTACGACAAAGACCCCAACCTGCCGCTCTTTCTGCAGGATGTGCTGGCTGCGCGCTACGCCGACGGCAACCACCCGGGCAAAGCGCTGGTCACTGCATTTGACCCAAAGTACCTGGGGTACAATCCCAATATGGAAGCGTTGAACGACCTGTTGAAAGAATCGGAAAAAACAAATCCCGAATTTTTGGAAAAAGTGTTTAAAATAGACACCAACCCGGACCAGATCCGCGCCATCCTGTTGGAAATGAAAGGCGTACATTTGTTCAATATGGGCCAGCCGGAAGCGGCTGTGGTTACTTTTCGCGGCATCTCTACCATAGAAAAAGGACGCTTACAACAGTTTAAACCCTTTCGGGAGGTGCTGAACGACCGCATCCACCGGCCAATCACCGACTCCCTGCTGTTGACCCGTCCCGAAATAGTAGAACGCATCCTCGAGTACGACCTCCGCGCCCGGGGGGCCGAAGCGGTGCAAGACCCCACGGCCGCGCTGTACTACTACCTGAACGGGCTGGCTTACTACAACATGTCATACTTCGGGTATGAATGGAATGCCATGGACTATTTCCGGAGTGGGGCCAACTGGGAACGGCTGCCCCGCGGGCCGGTGTTTTCGCAGCCCGGCTCACCTGCAGGCAACCGCGAAAACACCGACCTGAGCAAAGCGTTTTTCTATTTTCAGAAAGCCCAACAGACGGCCCAAAACCGCGAACTGGCTGCGCGCGCCAGCTTTATGGCCGCGCGTTGTCAACAAAAACAGTGGTTTTGCAGCAAAACCTGCACGTATCGGCCGGGCAGCCCCAACAGACCGGTACTGCCGGACGAGTACCGTGGATATTACAAACTGCTTCATCAGGCTTATTCCGACACCGAATTTTACAATAAGGTTGTTAAGGAATGTAAGTGGATGAATTACTATCGTTGATTTGTTGATTTGTTGATTTGTTTATGCCCAAGGCGTACATCTTCGAATAAACAAATCCCCAAATAAACAAATCCTCAAATAAACAAATCCTCAAAAAAGTTCTACTCCCGCGAAGTGGAAGGCACCTTCCAGGGCGGCGTTTTCGTCGCTGTCGGATCCGTGTACGGCATTTTCGCCAACATTGGAAGCATAGAGGGCGCGGATGGTACCCGGATCGGCTTTGGCAGGATCAGTAGCGCCGATGAGTTTGCGGAAGTCTTCCACCGCGTTGTCTTTTTCGAGGATGGCGGCTACGATGGGGCCACTGCTCATAAACGCGCAGAGTTCGCCGTAAAAACCGCGTTCTTTGTGCACTTCATAGAATTCGCCAGCGCGTTCCAAAGAAAGTTTGGTCATTTTCAGGGCCACGATGCGGAAGCCGGCGGCATTGATCATCTGAAGGATATTGCCAATGTTGCCCGCGCGAACGCCGTCGGGCTTAATCATGGTAAAAGTGCGGTTACCTGCCATAGGAATGGATGTAAAGAGTGTAAAAGTGGAGCGCTGACGCTTGGAGGCGGGCAGCACCCGTGTTTGTAAAGCGGCGCAAAATTAGGTCAAGATTTTATTTCCCCATTTGTTTTTCATAAGGTTCATACAAAAATAAACTTCGGCCTCCCCCAATCTACCACAGCTTTCCCGTACTTTTGCGCGCTTATTCAAGAGGCCGCATGGACATTTCACTTCAATTACGGCAAATCCTGCACGTTCCGCAGAATATTGCCGTCTTTTCGCACCGCAATCCCGACGGGGATGCCATCGGGAGTGCATTGGCGTTGCAGCACTATTTGGAGCAATTGGGGCATAGCGTGACCGTATTTTTGCCTTCCGATTACCCGGTTGAATTTGGTGCACTGCCCAAAGCGGAGGAAATTCTGGTGTGGGACATCCACGCTGAAGAGTGCAGGCAGTTGTTGCCCCGAAAAAATGTATTTTTTTTCCTCGACTTCAACGCCATGAACCGCATTGACAAGTTGGGCGAACTGATCAAAGACCTTCCGGGCACGCGCGTCATGATTGACCACCACCTGTTTCCTGAACCCATTGCCGAAAACCTGTTCAGCGACCCTGACGCCAGCAGCA
Source organism: Saprospiraceae bacterium (assembly GCA_049317805.1). GTDB lineage: Bacteria > Bacteroidota > Bacteroidia > Chitinophagales > Saprospiraceae > M3007. Next base: position 7,221 of record JBMOHO010000090.1, on the reverse strand, counting down.
CCTGCGAAATGGTATACCGTTTTATCGTGGCCATGGGCGACTCGCAGCGCATCAACCCTGTTGTCGGACAATGCCTGTACACCGGCATCATCACCGACACCGGTTCTTTTCGCCATGCCACCAACCCGGCTATTTTTCATATTGCTGCCGATTTGATCCAACGGGGTGTAGACGATACGGCTGTGCAGGACATGATATACAATTCCAACACGGAAAAAAGCCTGCGCCTCCTCGGACATTGCTTAGCCAACCGCATGGAAGTATTTCCGGAGTACCGCACGGCGCTGATTTACCTGACCAAAAAAGATTATGAAGATTTCAGCATTCAACGGGGCGACACCGAGGGCATTGTGAATTACCTGTTGAGCATCCGCGAGGTTCGCCTGGCCGCTTTTATCCATAATCAACCCACCATCGTCAAACTGAGCCTGCGTTCCAAAGGCAATCTTGACGTGCAGGACATCTGCCGCAAACACTTTAGCGGTGGTGGACACAAAAACGCTTCTGGCGCTTATTCGCACGATACCCTCCCCGAAACCATTGATAAATTTAAAAAACTGTTGCCCTTGTATCAGGCCGAACTGTTGAAAAACTAAAGCCGGAAGGGGTACCTCATGCACACCTTTCACTGTACCATCAAATTTTTTCCTACTATGCGCAATGTAATGATTGTTGCCTCCCTTGCATCGCTCTTTCTGTTTGTCGCCTGCCAGAAAGCAGTGACAACCGAACATGGCTACCGTTTCGAACACGTGGTGAACACCGGCGGAACCAAAGCTCAACCCGGCGATGCCGTTCGGATTCACCTGTACACCTGGCTGGGTGACTCGCTCATGAACTCTACCCGCCGCCGTGGCCCGGAGCCTTTTGAAACCAAACTGCCTTCGGCCGAAAACCTCAAACAGTTCACGGATAAATTTCCGGCACAACTCGAAGCCGTACTCCTTATGGCGGAGGGCGACAGCGCCGTTATCTACGAACAACTCGATTCTACGATGAAAGCCAGCCTGCCTAAAGGCCTGGAACACGTTACAGAGGTGAAATACGGCATTGCGCTTGTCGACATCCTCGATAAAGAAGAATTAGCCAAGAAAGAAGCCGAAGCCCAGGCCAAACAAGCCGAAATGATGGCTAAAATGGAGGTCGTAAAAGCCAATTTCCCAGCCGTGGAAAGCAAAGTCAAAGGCTTTGCCAAACAATATACCGGGGGGCAATTGGCCAGCCAGTTGAAATCGACGCCAAGCGGACTCAAATACATCGTCCTCGAAGAAGGCACCGGTGCAAAACTGAAAAATGGCGAAGAAGCTGAACTCCAGTACTACGGCTGCCTCACCAACGGCACCATGTTCGACAACTCTTTCGAACGCGGACAGCCTTTGCCCGTCGCTGTCGGTGGCGGTCGCATGATCCCCGGTTTCGACGAAGGCGTTGCCCTGTTGAACCATGGCGCTAAAGCGTTGTTGTTCATCCCTTCTAACCTTGGATATGGCGAACAAGCCTCCGGCCCCATCCCGGCCAATTCTGAATTGATTTTTTACGTAGAAATCCTTTAATATTTGGTTATTTGTGGATTTGTTTATTTGTGGATTTGTTTATTTGATCGCCAGCCTTCAAATAAACAAATCCACAAATAAACAAATAACCAAATCCACCAATAAAACTTTCCGTTTCCAATGACTATCGAACAACTCAAAGAGTTGAAGCAGAAGCTGGCGGTCCTAAGGGGGTATCTTTGACGTGGATAATCGACTCCACGAGATTGAAGACCTTACCCAACAAACCCTTGACCCCGGCTTTTGGAATGAACCCAAGCGGGCTGAGGGCATTCAGCGCAAGCTGGGCCTGAGTAAAAAGTGGGTCGATGAGTACAACGCCATCGCCCGTGAAGTAGATGATCTGGAGGGCTTGTTTGAATTCCAGAAAGAAGGCATGGCTTCCGAAGAAGAAGTGGAGCTGCAATATCGACGCACCAACGAGATACTGGACGATGCCGAGTTCAGGGGCACCATGAACCAGAAAGAAGACGAACTGCCTGTGGTGATGACCATCAACGCCGGTGCTGGTGGCACAGAAGCCTGCGACTGGTCGGCCATGCTCCTCCGCATGTATAAAATGTGGGCCGAACGAGCCGGTTTTAAAGTCAACGAACTCTTTGAACAAGGCGGTGAAGTCGCAGGCATCAAATCGGCCAGCATTGAAATAGTGGGCGACTACGCCTACGGCTGGCTCAAAGGCGAAAACGGCGTGCACCGCCTGGTGCGCATCAGCCCGTTTAATTCGCAAGGCAAACGGCAAACCACCTTTTCTTCCGTATTCGTTTATCCATTGGTAAATGACGAAATTGAGGTCACCATTAAACCCGACGACATTGAAATGGACGTTTTCCGCGCGTCGGGCGCTGGTGGCCAGCACGTCAACCGTACCGAATCGGCCGTGCGCTTGCGCCACTTGCCCTCCGGATTAGTCGTGGAATGCCAGGCTGAACGAAGCCAGCACCAAAACCGGGATCGCGCCATGCAAATGCTCAAAAGCCGCCTATACCAACTGGAACTCCGCAAACGCCAGGAGGAAAAAGATAAAATAGAGGCCACTAAAAGCAAAATTGAGTGGGGAAGCCAGATTCGCTCTTATGTGCTCGACGACCGGTGGGTCAAAGACCTGCGCTCCGGATACAAAGTGCATAACCCGGACGCGGTACTCGATGGCGACCTCGACGCCTTTCTGAAGGCCTATCTTATTTGGCAGCGGAATCCGACGCCGGTAGAGGAAGACTAAAAAAGCCCTCGCCCTCTGTCCGATACGGCACAAAGCGCGCGAACAACTCTTCTTTGTACCAACCCAGTTCGCGCGTTTTTTGAACCACCTCCGTGTGGTGCGCACGCCGGTAGGCGTAATCCAGCATGTGCTTCCCGCTGTCCCAAAGGCTAAATGTCGCTTGTTGAATCAACGGCAGTTCGCCCACGCCCACCGCAAACCGCAGGCCGGGCCGCGCTGCTACATCAGCGCTCACTGGCGCCACAAAACGCCAGAAACGCAACAGATGCTGCGGTTTAATGGTCGCCCGGGTGAGTACCGCCACCGGCATGCGCGGATCAAACGCAGCGGTAGGTTCAAAGGGACATATGCCATCCCATTGGCCGTGCACCATCGATGTGTTTAAAAAAACGGTTTGCCACGCAAATGCTTTGCTGCGGTACGCCTGCGCCACTGCATGTTGCTCCCAAAACCGCTCAAATGCCGAATCCTCATCCCAAACCCCCAACAGACCATACACCCCAAAATTGGGCTTCACCCCAAATCCATTGTCGGCGCCACTGCCCAACAGCTTGAAAAAACGCAGCCCTTCCGTGCCCCGCATCCGTCGAGGGGCCAGCCCCATCTGGGAGAAAGCCCAGAAGCGGGTGCCAGGGGTGGAAAAACGGAAAAAGGTGAGGGTGGTCATGGGGGAGTTGAGGAGTTTAGGAGTTTAGGAGTTGAGGAGTTGAGGAGTTTAGGAGTTGAGGAGTTTATTTGTTGATTTGTTTATGAAGGGGGTGGGTTTGGTTTTGCTTCAGAACAACGCAGGTGACCAATCCGTTTAAAAAAAAGAATCCGTGCAGGGAAATCATGGGTTTTGTTTTTTCCATCAAATTCGACAAACGGTTGTTTCATGATTGGAAAAGAAGTATCTTTGCGACCGCTTTTTGCGATGTTCTTTCTTTTATTTACACATTTGACTGATAATGAGACATTACGAAGTCACCTTCCTCGTAGATCCGGTGCTGTCGGGCGAGGAAGTTAAATCGGCAGCAGAACACATCCAATCTGAACTAAAAGGTTTTGGCGCTACTATAGTTGCCGTGGATGAAATGGGGTTACGTCCTTTGGCGTACCAAATCAACCGGCGTTCGTCGGGTGTTTATTTTTGCATAGAATTTTCTACTGTGGAAAACACCGGCTGGCTGGGCAAGTTGGAGTTGAACATGAAGCGCGATGAGCGTCTTCTCCGTTTTTTAACGGTCAGACTCGACAAATACGGTATCAAGTACAACGACGACAAGCGCAACGGCCGCATTGGCAAGCGCAGGGCGGAGGAAGCTGCGGCATTGGCTGCGGCGTCAGCCCCCCAAACCGGCGTGGTTGACTTGGACGAAGAAGTCATTGCCGTATAAACCTCATTTCCTAAACCTTTCACCATTCAGATCCTATGGCTGCTTCTCGCGAAGACGTAAAATTTCTGAGCAACCCGAAAATCGGACTCAAGCGCAAAAAATACTGCCGCTTCCGCAAATTCGGGATCAAGCACATCGACTACAAAGACGCAGATTTTCTGCTTCAGTTCATCAATGAACAGGGCAAACTGCTTCCCCGCCGCATCACCGGCAACAGCCTCAAGTACCAACGCCGCGTGTCTACCGCCGTCAAACGCGCTCGTCACCTGGCTATGCTGCCGTATGTAGCCGACTTAATGAAGTAATTTTTTTTCAACCGCACAACCTCAATTGCACGTCATGGAAGTCATTCTTCTCGACCATATAGATAAGGTAGGCGCCAAACACGACGTCGTTAAAGTACGCGACGGCTTCGGGCGCAATTACCTGATCCCCCAAGGATTGGCCATCGTTGCCAATAAGGCCAATATGGCCCGCCTCGAGGGCTTGAGAAAACAATCCGCCAAAAAAGAAGAGGCCGTGGTGTCCGCCCTGCGCGAAACCGCCGCTAAACTCAACGGCGTAACCCTCAAAATTGCAGCCAAAGCAGGCGACAGCGGCCGACTCTTCGGCTCGGTCACCAATATCCACATCGCCGACGCCCTTAAAGCGTATGGCGTGGATGCCGACAAACGCATCATCGAAATGCCGGAAGAAGTGAAAGAGCTGGGCCAATACGTAGCCAAAGTGAGGTTCCACCCGCTCGTCATCGTCGAACTGCCGTTTGATGTGCTTGCGGAACAAGGCGATTAATACCCAGGTTTAGGCTTTTTAGCCGGCGCTTCAAATATTGAAGTGCCAGGATCGGGAATTTTATCCGGCCTCCTCTTGTTGTATGGTTGGGTCATCCAGATGTTGGGTGACCCAATTTTTCATTTATTTCCATACGCACATGCCCCAACACCGCTAATCACAAGCGCACTTTCCCTAATTTTGCGTCCCCCCTCAACTCCTCAACTCCTCCTCTCCTCCTCTCCTCAACTCCTCCTCTCCTCAACTCCTCATATGTATCCCGAATACAAACACCTACATCTTCCAAGCATCGACGCAGAAATCAGGCAATTCTGGGAAGATGAGCAGATTTTTCGGCAAAGTGTTGAGCAGCGCCCAGCCGACCGCAGTTTCGTGTTTTACGAAGGGCCCCCCTCGGCCAACGGCAAACCGGGTATTCACCACGTGATGGCCCGGACGGTAAAGGATTTGTTTTGCCGCTACCATACCCTCAACGGGTGTCGCGTGGAACGCAAAGGCGGATGGGATACCCACGGGCTGCCCATTGAGCTGTCGGTCGAAAAAGAACTCGGCATCACCAAAGAGGACATCGGGAAAAAAATAACCGTCGAACAATACAACCAGGCCTGCCGGGATACCGTGCTGCGTTACAAAGACTTGTGGGACGACCTTACCCGCCGGATGGGTTATTGGGTAGACCTGGACCATCCCTACATCACCTTTGACAACAAGTACATCGAAACCTGCTGGTGGCTGCTTCAACGCCTGTACAACACCCGTACTGCATCGGGCGAATCCATGTTGTACAAAGGTTTTACCATTCAACCATTTAGTCCTGCCGCCGGCACAGGCCTCAGCTCGCATGAGCTAAACATGCCTGGCTGTTACAAGGAAGTGACCGATATTTCGGCCATCGCCATGTTTAAAGTGCGACACGAGGCGCGTTCGGTCGCGTTTTTTGACCAGCCAGACGAAGACCTCCGCATCCTGGCCTGGACGACCACGCCCTGGACGCTGCCTTCCAACGTAGCCCTCACCGTAGGTGCCCACATCACCTATGCAAAGGTGCAAACCTACAGCCCGTATACCGCAGCGCCCATATCGGTCATCCTGGCCAAAGACCGGTTGAGCGCGTACTTTGCCGCCGAGCACGCCGATTTGCCCATGGAACCGCATGACTTGACGGCTAAAAAACCGGCGATTCCTTATCGCGTGGTTGGCGAATACAAGGGGGCGGAACTCGTCGGGCTCCACTACGAACAATTGCTGCCCATGCCTCAACTGGTGCAGGAAGAACTGGCCCGCGATGGCTTCCGTGTGATTGCCGGCGATTTTGTGACCACTGAAGATGGTACCGGCGTAGTGCATACGGCACCGTTTTTCGGCGCCGACGACTTCCGCGTTTGCCGGCAGGCCGGTGTGCCTTTCATCGGCATCCCCGACGAAAAGGGACGCATCCAGCCGCTGGTGGACCGTCAGGGCAAATTTGTAGACGAGGTACCGGAGTTTGGTGGACGATACGTCAAAGCGGAATACTATTCGCTGGAAGAACAGGACAAGCCCGATTTCAAGCCCACCGACCTGCTCATATCCCTGCGCCTCAAAGAAGACAACAAAGCCTTTCGCGTCGAAAAATACAAGCACAACTACCCGCATTGCTGGCGCACCGACAAACCGGTGTTGTACTACCCACTCGACTCCTGGTTCATCCGCGCTTCGGCGGCCAAAGAACGCATGGCCGAGCTCAACCGCAGTATCCATTGGAAACCCGCTTCCACCGGAACCGGCCGATTCGGCCAGTGGCTCGACAACCTTCAGGATTGGAACCTCTCTCGCTCTCGTTATTGGGGTATACCGATGCCGATTTGGCGGACGGAAGACGGGGAGGAAGAGGTGTGTGTGGGATCAATGGCGGAGTTGTGGGCTTTGGCCTCACCCCACCAGCCCGCCTCATCGATAGACCTCCACCGCCCCTACATAGACGATGTTACCATCACCGCCCCTTCCGGTAAAACCATGTACCGCGAAACCGACCTCATCGACGTGTGGTTCGACTCCGGTTCCATGCCCTACGCACAATGGGGATTGGATGCGGCAAAAATGGAAGCTGGAAACGATCGGCCCTTCAACGCGCCTTTTGAGCACATGTTTCCGGCCGACTTCATCGCCGAGGGCGTAGACCAAACGCGCGGCTGGTTTTACACCCTGCACGCCATTGCGGCAATGTGTTTTGACTCCGTGGCCTACAAAACCGTGGTATCCAACGGTTTGGTGCTGGACAAAAACGGCGAAAAAATGT
>JBMOHO010000089.1:0-12426 GCA_049317805.1 Saprospiraceae bacterium | reverse complement strand
ACTAACGACTAACAGACTAAAAGACTAAAAGACTAAAAGACTAGCCGACTAGAAACAGCGTCCCAGTTCACCACATTCCACCAGGCGGTCACGTAATCCGGACGGCGGTTTTGGTAGTGCAGGTAGTAGGCGTGCTCCCATACGTCGAGACCGAGGATGGGCCTGCCTTTTTGTTCGGCCACGTCCATCAGGGGGTTGTCTTGGTTGGGGGTGCTGGAGATGAACAGTTTTTTGTTGGCATCTACCGAAAGCCAGGCCCAACCGGATCCGAAGCGGGTGGCGGCGGCCTGCGCAAACGCTGTTTTGAATGCATCAAACGAACCGAATGTGGCATTGATGGCATCGGCAAGGGCGCCAGTGGGTTCTCCGCCAGCGTTGGGCGCCATGATTTCCCAAAACATGGAGTGGTTCCAGTGACCACCGCCGTTGTTGCGCACGGCCGGAGGCAAAGTGGAAATAGTGCTCAAGAGGGTTTCCAGGCTTTTGCCTTCATGCTCAGTGCCCTGCAGGGCGGCATTGAGGTTGTTCACGTAAGCGGCGTGGTGCTTGTCGTGGTGAATTTCCATGGTGCGGGCATCCACATGCGGCTCCAAAGCAGCAAAATCGTAAGGGAGGTTGGGAAGGGTGAAGGACATATTTTTGTTTATTTGATGATTGGGTGATTTGTTTATTTGATGATTTGAACACGGCCATTGCGCTGTTGTTCAAATCCTGTTGATATGTGATCCAAAGTTCTATTTTTGCGCTCAAATGTAACACCATGCGGCGTTAACCCGCACCGACAAAAAGCCGCCTCATCAACAAATAAACAAATAAACAAATAAACCAAAATGGATTTCCGTACCGAAAAAGACACCATGGGCTACGTACAGGTGCCCGCGCATGTGTACTGGGGCGCTCAAACCCAGCGTTCCATTGAGAACTTCAACATTGCACGCGACACCAACAAAATGCCCATAGAGATCGTGCGCGCATTTGCATACCTGAAAAAAGCGGCTGCGATGACCAACCACGAGGCGGGCATACTCCCACAGGACAAATGCGCGCTCATTGGTCAGGTGTGCGACGAAATCCTGCTCGGCAAATTAGACGATCAGTTTCCCTTGGTCGTGTGGCAAACCGGCTCCGGCACCCAAAGCAATATGAACGCCAACGAGGTGATTGCGTACCGCGCCCACGTGTTGCAGGGCGGAACGTTGACTGACGAGCAAAAATATGTGCACCCGAACGACGATGTGAACAAATCGCAGTCGTCCAACGACACTTTCCCAACGGCCATGCACATTGCCGCATACAAAATGCTGGTGGACGTGACGCTCCCTGGCCTCGAAAAGCTGCGCGACACCTTGCAAGCCAAGTCGGCAGCGTTTATGGATGTGGTCAAAATCGGTCGCACACACTTTATGGACGCCACGCCGCTCACCCTTGGACAGGAGTTTTCCGGCTACGTGGCCCAACTGAACCACGCCCTGCGCGCCATCCGCAACACGCTGCCCCACCTGAGCGAGCTGGCCCTGGGCGGCACGGCGGTGGGCACCGGCATCAACACGCCCCCCGGCTATTCCGAAACGGTAGCCAAACACATTGCAGCGCTCACCGGACTGCCTTTCGTAACGGCGCCCAACAAATTTGAAGCCTTAGCCGCCCACGACGCCATCGTGGAAGCCCACGGCGCCCTGAAAACCGCCGCCGTGAGTTTGATGAAAATTGGCAACGACGTACGCATGTTGTCTTCCGGACCGCGCTCCGGCATCGGCGAAATTCACATTCCCGACAACGAACCTGGCTCCTCCATCATGCCCGGCAAGGTAAACCCCACCCAGTGTGAAGCCCTCACGATGGTGGCGGCTCAGGTGCTGGGCAACGACGTGGCCATCAACATCGGTGGCGCCAACGGCCACTTCGAGCTCAATGTGTTCAAGCCGATGATGATCTATAATTTCCTGCACTCCGCCCGACTCATCGGAGAAGCCTGCGTGTCGTTCAACGACAAATGTGCAGTGGGCATCGAACCCCTGCGCGACAACATCCGCAAGCATGTGAACAACTCACTCATGCTGGTGACGGCACTCAACCCCAAAATCGGGTACTACAAGGCTGCCGAAATCGCCCAAAAAGCGCACAAAGAAGGCCTGACGTTGAAAGAATCTGCCCTGGCCTTAGGCTACTTATCGGCTGAGGAGTTTGACGCCTGGGTGTTGCCGGAGGATATGGTGGGGCGGGTTATTTAACCTCGATTGTAACTATTCAGCACCCGCCCGCAGCGAAGCAATTTTCACCACGGATGACTCAGATTTACACAGATTAAACATAAATTTCATTCAAAATACCGCATAATCCGGACATAATCTGTGTAAATCTGAGTCATCTGTGGTGAAATTAATCTTTAGGCACCGCCGCAGGCGGGTGCTAAACAGTTACCCCCGATTTTTGACAACGTGCACCAACTTAATCCGATCCGCTTCGTTGGTCGAGTACATATAGTAAACCCCGGGATAATAATCCACAGTTGAGTTCCCGTTTAATACATAAATTGCTGTAAAGCCCTATCTTTACCCCAAATAAATTACATTCTGCGAAGTCTTTCCGCTTCATCAACATGAAAAACCGGCGCACACTACAAATAGCTGGGCTAAGCATCCTTGGGCTGCTGTTGCTCCTGCTGCTGGCGGTGCTGTTGCTGTTGTACAGCCCTGCGGCACAACGCTGCGTAGCGCAATACGGTGCCCGGTATTTGGCGGATAAATTGCGCTCCAGGGTCGAAATTGGCTCCTTGAGCCTGCATTTCCCCGATCATTTGGTACTGGAAAAGGTGTTTTTAGGCGATGATTCCGGCGACACCCTGGCCCGTTTGGAATACCTGAAAGTGGAGATGGACATGTGGGACTTGCTCCAAAACCGCGTGGTGGTGCGCAGCCTCCTTGTGTCCGATGCCCACCTGCGCCTCATTCAACACGGCGACCGGTGGAACTATACCTTCATCTCCGAGGCGTTTAACACTGGCTCTTCAGGCAGCAGTTCCAGCATCCAGGTGGATGTCAAGGACGCAGAAGTGCTGTTGGAACATTTCCAATTTGATTGGCAAAACAACACCGATACCCTGGCGTTTGGCCTGCTCACCGACTCGCTGCACGCCACCATGGACGCCTTGGAACTTGATCCTTTTGCCTTGTCCATTCGGCATATAAACGACCAAAACCTGTCGCTCCGTTATCAAAAAGGATTTCCGCCCTCCCGCCGGTCTAAGGTGTTTAATCCGGCATATATTGCTTTGCAAGCCATGCAATTGGACGCAGAAGCGCTTTACATCCGCCCGGACAGCATCACGGCACGGATTCTACAGTTGAAGGCGATAGAGCCGGGTGGCCTGACAATTCACCAGGCCCGTGGTCATTTGTCTTTCATTCAAAACAGGCTCGGCTTGCAGGCATTTGACCTTCAATGGAACGACAGCCGGCTCCAAGGCAGCGCAGCCCTCACCCTCAACGATCGTTTCGATTTTCGGGCCGACACGCTGTCCGGGAAAATCAGGGTGGCCGACGCCCTTTACTTTGCATCACAGGCCGCCCTCCAACGCGATTCGAACCGCGTGGTGCAACTGGAATTCACCGGATACGGCTTCCGCGATTCCATTCAGGCCAGGCGCTTGCTGGTGGATGCAGGCCCCGATGTTTACCTCGACATGCAAGGCGCGTTGTATCATCCGACCAACATCCGGGCCCTGAGCGTTGACCTTCAAATACGCCGCCTGCATGCCGAATTGGGCGCCATCGCCGCTTTTCTGCCCGATGGACGCCTGCCCGAAGCGCTGCGCACCAACGACCAGTTTGATCTCGCTGGCACGATGCAAGGCTCCATGCAACAACTGGAATTCCATTTGCAACCGGTTTATGGCATTTTTACGCAAAAGATGCCCCTGAAAGCCGAATTGGACGGCCGTTTGTTTGACCTCACCGATGTGCGCCGCGCCCGAGGGCAAGTGCAGATTCAGCGCATGGAGCTTCCCGGCGAGGTGGTGCAGGCGCTCTTGCCCAAAGGCGTGTTGCCGGAAAATGTGCACATTCCTGAACAGACACAGGTGTCGGGACAGGTCAGCGGCGACATGCAGCGCCTGAGCGGCCAGTTGACGCTGGCGTTCGAGTCGAACGGCCCCAACAACCACGCCGACATTGACTTCGTACTCGACGCGTGGCGCACGGCCAACCCGCAATACGCTGTGACCATTCGGGATATGGTGGTCGACAGTGCCTTGTTGGCGGGTGTGTACATCGACACCGTTTTGACAAAATACATGCGCGTGCCCAAGGCGTTGACGGCACAGGTTAAGTTGCAAAACAACGCGGAAGGGCTTTCGATGGGCGTCACGTTGCGAACGACCGATTCGGTTTTTGTCAGCGCAGTGTACAGCCAGGAAGGCACACATACGCTGGTGCGGATTGACACCGCTCAACTGTTGCCGGCGTCCATCCTGCAGCCTGCGTTTTTGGCCAGTTTGGGCATTAAACCTGATCAAGTGCTGGACATGAACGGCAACATTGACCTGGATTCGGTCAGAAATATGGCGTTTGAAGGCCAAATACATGCGTTGGAAACGCCTTCATTGCGCTTGCAGGATATTCGATTGGACGGAAAATATTTCCCTGCCACTTCCCTGTTGAGCGGGCTGGCGTTTCAAACGATTTATCGGCACGCCGTTCCGTTGGGCAATCCGCCAGTAGTGTCGGAGGGTCGGTTAAAGCTGTTGATCGATCATTTTCAGATGGATTCTGCCGGGCTGGGGCCTGCCATTTCAGGGGTATTGTACGCAGACTCCCTGCGGTGGCGGCGCGATACGGTATTGGTGAAACCTGGTGCCGTAGTGGCGCATGTGGATGCAAGCCGGCATTTCAGCAGCCTGGACCTTCGGAGCGACTGGTTGAGCGCAGACATGAATGCGCATTTGAACCTGAAGACCTGGCCTGTGGCTTTGGGCAAGCTGCTGCAAGCGCAACTGGCGTCGGTAGATACACCGTATATACACCTGCCCAATTGGGGGAACAGCACCGATTCCCTTCGGCTGGAGATGGCCATCCTGCAGCCGAGCCTGTTTGACCGCGGGTTGATTCCAGGGTTAAGCAACCTGGATTCCATGCAGCTGGAAGCAGCGTTGCGGCAAGGCGTGCTTCGCGCCCAACTCACGGCTGATACGCTATACTATGCAGGTCAACAAATACAGCAACTGACCGCATACAGCACTTTGGATACCGCCGGGCTTGATTTTTCGGTGTCCAGCACAGCCATAAAAATACAAAGTCAGCAACTTTGGGAGACCCTGCGGTTGGAAGGAACCCTGGAAAGGGGCGTGTTGCAGGGGAATATTGTGCTGCGTGATTCATTTGACCTGGAGCGCATGCACATAGGCGGCCGCATGGAAAACAGCGGTTACTGGCAGGGGCAGCTGGATACGGCCGTGGTGTTGCAATACCAGGATTGGCGGATTTTCCCAAACAACCATTTCGGGTTTCCGCCGGATGCACCGTTTGAACTGACTCATTTTGGTTTGCAAAAAGACGATCAGTTGCTGGTGGTCGACGGGGATGTGGTCAACGAGTTGCAGTTGCGGGTACATGACATTGACTTGAGCCTGTTATCCGAAATCATACCCGTCGGCCTGCCGTCTGTTCAAGGTATGCTCAACGGCGTCTTGCAATTCGATTCATTAAAGACCCAACCCGTTATGGATGCCGATATGCATGTAAAAGGGTTTGTATTGGAAGATCAAGTGGTGGGCGATCTGTCGTTGATTATTTTGCCTGGTGCCACCGACCGGTTCAACATTCGGGCCATGCTCTCCGGCCCCAATTCGGCAACAGCAGAAGGATTTTATGACGCTGTCAACAACCAAATTGACGTGAGTTGTCAGTTGGATCAACTTCAAATGGGCATCGTTGCACCCTTTTGGAAAAGTTTGTTGCTTGAACTCTCAGGCATTGCTACCGGTCAAGTGCGGGTAAAAGGCTTGCTGCAAAATCCGGTCATAAACGGCGACGTACAATTGAACAACGCAGTGGTTCGGCCAGCCATCAACAACGTGCGCTATAAAATCCATGAACAGGGACTCCATTTCAACAACAGCGTGCTGGAACTCAAACGCCTGGAAATCAAAGATCCCGATCGGAGATCAGCCTATGTAGACGGGGTGGTGGACCTGAACAGCCTGGACAGCATACGGCTTGACCTGCAACTCCGGATGGAGGAATTTCTGGTGCTCAATACGGTCGAAAACGACTCTGTGCCATATCATGGCGTATTGCGTGTAGATGCATCCGGCACGGTGCAGGGGCCACTCGAATTGTTGCGGGTAGACATGACCGCCAAACCCGCGCAGGCATCCCGGCTGCAGTATACGTATATTGCACAGGTGCAGGATTTATCAGAAAGCAACGGCATCGTGGTGTTTACCGGAAATGCGCCTGCCGTGGTGCAAAATCCGGAACCCATCGAGTATGCTTATCCTTTTCTGCTTCATATGGGACTGGAGATGAACGATCAATTGGAACTGCAGGTGGTGTTCAACCCGCTTACGAGAGACATGATAAAATTCCAGGGGCAAGGCGACCTCCAGATGAACATGTCGCCAAACGGCACCATAGAACTCAACGGACGTTGCGAAGCGGTCAAAGGCTCGGGCTCATACACTTACCAGAATTTGTTTAAACGCAATTTTGAGGTGGTACCCGGTGGCACACTTTTGTGGACTAAAGACCCCGCCAATCCGTTCGTTGACCTTTCCGCCTATTTCACCGTGCGCACATCGCCGTTGCCCATCCTGGCCACTGATATCGACAAACAGGACACGGCCAACCTGCGCAAAGAGGTGTTTTGGGTGATGGCCAACGTCAAGGATTATCTGATAGAGCCCGATCTTGATTTTCAACTCAAGTACCCGTTGGACAAGTCGGACAACGTGTCATACGGCAATTCCGGCAATGAAGACATTGTGGCCGCGATAGACCGGATCAACAAAACCCCTGAACAACTGTCGCTGCAAGTATTCAACATGATGGTTTTTCGCACGTTTAGCGGACAGCTCAACACGGCCAACATGCTCGACATTCAAGCCGGCATAAATACAATGTTGGCCAATCAGTTGAACGTCCTGACCAGCGATATATCGTGGGTAGACATAGATTTTGAGTTGGACGACGGCGGCTCATCGGCTTCAAACCTGCAAATCAAACTCAAAAAAAGTTTCCTCAACAACCGGCTCACCGTCCGCGTGAGCGCTGAAAGCACCGTAGAGGGCGGCGGTGCAGCGGCAACCGTCAGCGGCAAATTAGACGACCTGGTGCTGGAATACAAAATAAACCAGAGCGGAACCATAAAAGCCACAGCGTTCTCCAAACAGACATTCAACGACCTTTTTCAAGGCATTATTTCCGAAAACGGAGCTGGCGTCTCGTTGGAAAAGGAATATGACCGCGCCTGGAAGCCGTTTCAAAAACGACGAAAAAACGATCCCTCCAGCCCATTGCAACCACAATAATCACAGCATGCACATACTCCGACATCTTTGCCTTCTGTTTTTCAACACGGTATTGCTCGTTGCGGGTGTCTTGTGGTTGTCGTCCTGTACCGGCTCAAAACGCTTGCCTGATGGACAATACCTGTACCGGGGTTCTACGGTCAAAGTGACAAAAGACAGTGCGGTGGGCGATATCCGATCGCTGCGGGGCGAACTGGAGCAGTTGACCACTTTTCCTACCCCCAACCGCTTATTCCTTGGCATTTCTACAGGCCTTTGGCTCCATGCGCATACGCGTCCGGAGAGTTGGTTGAACCGCAAATTTGCCACAACGCCCGTCTTGTACCAACCGGAGGCCGAACGCGCCACCGCACAACTGTACCGCAACCGGGCCATCAACAATGGGTATATGCAGACAGTGGTGAGCAGCACCGTCAAACAAAACGAACGGCGCAACACCGCGCGCATAGCGTACACCGTGCACGTAAAAGCCCCTCCTTTTACCATCCGCGACGTGACGTACCCCGACAGTGGGCAAGTCTTGGAGCAAACACTGGCAACCCGTTATCCTACATCCTTACTCAAACGCGGCAACCGCTACCGCCTCGACGACATCAAGGCCGAGCGCGAACGCCTTGCCGGCACCATGCGCGAGCAGGGGTATTTTTATTTTACGGGCGACAATATGCTCTTTGAAGCCGACACCCTGGCGGGCAATCCCAACATGGACCTCACCCTTCGGCTCAAACCCTCACCCTTGGAGCAGCCCTTCCGGCGTTACCGCATCGGCCACATTTCGGTTTATCCCCACCAGCCGACAGCAAACCTGTTAGAGCGCACCGACTCCACCGCCTGCGTGCAGTACGAGGGCGACCAGGCGCCCATACGCGAAAGCCTGCTGCAAAAGGCCCTGTTGTTGCACTGTGGCGCGTATTACAACACCCAAAACCACGATGCCACCATCGCCTATTTGAATTTGCTCAACGCCTTTAAATTTGTCAACGTCCAGTTTACACCTCAAAGCCCCACCGATTCGGTACTGGACGTCCATCTTTACCTCACGCCCAGCAAGCGCTATAAAACCAAATACAGCGTGTTTGGCGTGTTTTCGCCCCGTTTGTATTGGGGAGCCGAATTGAATGCTTCTTACGATTGGCGCAACGTGTTTGGCGGCGGCGAATTGCTGCAATGGACGGCTTCCAGCCAGTTGCTGCGGCTGAATTCCAAAGATGCCACTTCTACCGACCTCAATTTGTGGACGTTATCTACCGGTGTTACCCTCAAAATACCCTTACTCATTGCACCCCGGTACACCTCCGCAGGCATCCGGGCACCCTTGTTGCAGATAAAGACGGGATTAGACTATTCGCTTTCCCGTTTCGGACTGCCCAAAGCGGAAAGCCCGGAGCGCGGGAGCGTTTCCCTGCATGAAATCACCGGGTCGGGCGGCCTGGTGTTGAAAAACAGCGACAGGCCCACCATCACCCACACGCTGAACGTGTTGGAGGCATCGTACCGGTTTACCACCGTTGGGCCGAAGAGTTTTCAAGATGATTTTGAAAACCTGGTACAAACGGACTCCTCTTTGCAGTACATCAACTTTGCGCCCGAGGTTACTTTTGGCCCCAACTACGCCATTGTACTAGACAACCGTTTCCGCATTGGCCTGCATCGACAAACGTATTTTAGGTACAGTGCCGAGGTGAAAGGCGCCTATTTTTTACCCTCGGGCCTCACGCCCGAAAACCTGCTCAACCGCAACAACCTGCTTGGTTTTATAGAAACAGACACACGCCAGTATTTTAACCTCAATAAAAAGCAGGTTCTGGCCGGAAAGTTCCTTTTCAACGCCGCTGTGCCATTGACCCAGAATTCGGCAAACGCTTTTTCCCTAAACGATCTGTATGTGGTGGGCGGCGCCAACAGTGTGCGCGCTTTTGCGCCCCGGCAAATCGGGCCAGGCAGCGTGGCCCCCAACGCGGAAACCAACATCCTGGCGATCACCAACCATGTGGGCAATTTCCTGCTCGAGAGTTCCGCGGAATTCCGCTACCGCTGGGCACCCCGCTGGGAGTGGGCCGGATTTGTGGACGCTGGCAACGTGTGGACCGTTCAACCCATCGAAGGTGCGCCAGGTGCCGATTTTCAGTTGAACCGCTTTTACAAAGAATTGGCTGTGGGTACTGGCCTTGGCATCCGGTATGTTTTCAGTTACCTGGTCATTCGCCTCGACACCGCCATGCCTATACGCAAACCCTGGTTCCCGGAAGGCGACCGCTGGGTGTTCGATGAGATTCGTTTGGGCAGCAAAAGCTGGCGCAAAGAAAATTTGATTGTCAGTTTTTCGGTGGGGTATCCGTTTTGAGGTAAACGTCAAAACAAGGAATGTCACTCACCTCGCTTCATCTCCCGCAAATCCAACATGAAACCCGGCAATACATCCTCCCCGGACAAAAAAGTGCCGTCAAAACCCGATAATTCCTCCACGGCTTGTCCCTGGCGATATACATATGCTTTTTCCTCGTATGGGTCTATGAGCCAGGCCAGGCGCACGCCGTTGGCCATCCAGGTATTCGTCATTTTGTGCTTCAGCTTTGGCAGGCGGTCTGACGAGGAGCGCACTTCGCCTACGAAATCGGGAACTACCTTGGGAAAATCTTCCTCTGTAGCGGTGTCAATAGACATTGTTGCATGGCTCAACCATGCCACATCAGGTGATTTGTTGGAACCGTCTGGCAAATCAAACCCAGTCGAAGAGCCATACAACTCACCTTGCTTGTGTTTGTACCACCAGAGACCGAGCAACAAAAACAAGGTCGACTCGCGGCGGCCAGAGCCTTTTTTTACAGGAGACATAACAGAGACAATACCGTCCACCTCCCGTTCCATTTGCAAATCAGGATAACGCCCGGCCAAAGTAGCGAAATCAGTCCTTGACAGCGGCGCATGCATCGTGATGGGGCCATAGTGCCGTGTCAGTTCTTCTAAAGTGAGGATGTCAGGAAGGGTATCGGCGGACATTGTAAAATGGTGTGTAACGCAAACATACAATTTAATTACTGATGTTACTCAACGCATTTAGTGGCGCTGCATAACGTCACTCACCCCGCATCATCTCCCCCAAATCCAACATGAAACCCGACAATACATCCTCCCCGGACAAAAAAGCGCCGTCAAAACCCGACAATTCCTCCACGGCTTGTCCCTGGCGGTATACATACGCTTTTTCCTCGTAAGGGTCTATGAGCCAGGCCAGGCGCACGCCGTTGGCCATCCAGGTATTCGTCATTTTGTGCTTCAGCTTTGGCAGGCGGTCTGACGAGGAGCGCACTTCGCCTACGAAATCGGGAACTACCTTGGGAAAATCTTCCTCTGTAGCGGTGTCAATAGACATTGTTGCATGGCTCAACCATGCCACATCAGGTGATTTGTTGGAACCGTCTGGCAAATCAAACCCAGTCGAAGAGCCATACAACTCACCTTGCTTGTGTTTGTACCACCAGAGACCGAGCAACAAAAACAAGGTCGACTCGCGGCGGCCAGAGCCTTTTTTTACAGGAGACATAACAGAGACAATACCGTCCACCTCCCGTTCCATTTGCAAATCAGGATAACGCCCTGCTAAAGTAGCGAAATCAGTCCTTGACAGCGGCGCATGCAGCGTGATGGGGCCATAGTGCCGTGTCAGTTCTTCTAAAGTTAGGATGTCAGGAAGGGTATCGGCGGACATAATAAACTGGTGTGAGATACAAATGTACACCTAATTCACTGAAGTCATTCTTCAATTATACCCGCAGAACGAATTTTATGGTCTTTTTTGGGCCTTTTTGCACCTTAATTGCGTAAACGCCTGCGGGTAGATTGCTCATGGAAAACATCAGTACAGGCGTATCCATGGTGCGGGTGTCCAGCACCATACCTTGCGCATTGATCAACTGGACTTGTGCGCCCTGCAGGTCGGGCCACAGATCCGTTGACAGGGTAACCGCTGCTCCAGATACCGGATTGGGAAACACCTTTAACGACACTTCCCGCAGGAGGTACCGTGTTGGGCTGGCGGGCGCGCACAGGTTATCCAGAAACCGCAGCGCCGAGCCATTCCAGTCGTCTACATAAATATGTTCTGCGTAAGTGATGTCGGTCTGTCGGCGAAATGCGCTCAATTGAAGATTGCCCAGTGAATTCAACACCGGGAATGCCGCCGGATTGGCCACCGCCAGGTTGAATATCTCCAGTGCGGGTTGCAAAGGCCGGTTTTGGGCATCCAGTAGATTGTTCGTTTGCAGTTCATTATAGATGGAAGCGGAAATTGCCGCAGGGAAGTTGTCGCGTTCATACCGTTGCGCATACAACGGATATGCCCGATGCAGCACATAATCCGTGCAAACACCCCTGCCCTGCAACTTCACGTAGTTGTCGTAAGCTGCCTGGTTGCCGGCAGCGCCCACGCCGTCGTTGCTGTCGTTTTCATTCATGATCCACAGAGTGGGTACGGTTGTGTTGTTAAAGAGTCCGCCATTGCCCTGGCCGATATAACTCACTACACCCTGAAAACCCAGCGTGGCCGCCAGCGAGTGGGCATAAAAACCGCCATTGGAGATGCCCACAGCGTAGCGGGGCGTCTCGGCACTCATGAACCCGCGCTGTATGAGCGAGTCGGTAATGGCCTTTACATTGGCCATGTCAATGTTGGTGAGGTTGTACGGAAAAGTTTTCCAGCGGATCTTGCCGTCGTTATCGGTATCTTCATCCAACGTTGATTCTTCCGCCTCCGTGACCACAAATGCGTAGCCGCTGTGCAACGCTTTGCGCGCAAAGTGACTGGTTTCCAGGCCGTTGACAACCACGTTGGCGGAACCGCCACTGCCGTGCAGATAGTAAATCACGCCCTTGTATCCTGGCGGAAACGCGTAATACACCGG
>JBMOHO010000088.1:0-12440 GCA_049317805.1 Saprospiraceae bacterium | reverse complement strand
TTTCTTAGTGTCCTTAGTGGTAAAAAAGTGGACTTAGTGGTAAAAAAAGAAACACTAAGATTTCGCAAGATTTCTTAGTGTTTCTTAGTGTCCTTAGTGGTAAAAAAGTGGACTTAGTGGTAAAAAAAGAAACACCAAGATTTCGCAAGATTTCTTAGTGTTTCTTAGTGTCCTTAGTGTTCTTAGTGGTAAAAAAAAAGTGTTCTTAGTGGTAAAAAAACTAATGTGTTACCTTAGGTTCCATTTCTTTAGCCTGCTCAATCCAGCTTTCCACCTCATCGAGGCGCGGTGTGCGGCCGGCGATGTTTTGTGCTTCGTTGACCTCTACCAGTTTGGCGTGCAGGTTTTCGGGCACCCGGTTGCGAAGTTCTTTAACGGTGTCTACGCCTGAAGCTTCAAGCAGGTCTGAAAAATCTTCAGCCACGCCGTTGATGCGGAACAGGTCGGCCATGTTGACCCAGCGGAGAATGAGCGACTCGGAGATGCCGGTTTCTTCAGCCAACGTTTCGCGGCCTTTTTTGCTGGCGCCTGCTTCCAGGAGTTCTTCTACGGTCATCATGCCGCGGACGTCTGACAATTTGCCGGAGTATTCCGTGCCGATGCCTTTGATTTCAATGAGTTTGTAAGCCATTTTCGTTTGTTTTTAATGGTAATGTGAGTTGTTGAACGGCGCGAAATTATGCCTGACCGGCCAATTTTTCAGCCAGTGCAATGAAAAAATCCATGGATTCCGGATTTTTCATCGAATCCCGGTTATAGGCCTTGTCTAAAGGCTTTTGTTGCAAGATTTTTTTCACCGGCATCTCCATTTTTTTACCGGAAATGGTGTACGGAATGTCGGGCGTCTCAATAATGTCATCTGGCACGTGCCGGGGCGAGTAGGTGTTGCGCAGGGTTTGTTTGATGGTTTTGCGCAACTCGTCGTGGAGCACAGCACCTGGTGCCAACGCGACGAACAGGGGCATCCAGTCGGTGCCATCGGCGTATTCCAGGTTGATGATCAAGCTGTCGCGCAAGGCGGGTATCTGATCCAGGGCCCTGTAAATTTCAGCCGTACCAATGCGTACCCCCTGGCGGTTCAAGGTGGCGTCTGAACGGCCCAGGATGAGCAGCGACCCGCGCGGGGTAATGCGGAGCCAGTCGCCATGCCGCCATACGCCCGGATAATGTTCAAAATAGCTGCTGCCGTATTTGGCGTGATCCGGATCGTTCCAAAAATAGATCGGCATCGAAGGCATGGGTTGGGTGACCACCATTTCGCCCACCTCGTCGGGCATGACGGGTTTGCCGGCTTCATCCCAACTTTCCATGGCACAACCCAGACAGCGGCATTGGATTTCGCCCTGGTAAACGGGCAACAGCGGATTGCCGCCCACCCAGGCCGTGCACACATCGGTGCCGCCGGCCATTGATGACAACCAAACGCGGGGTTTTACGTGTTCGTACACCCAGGCATACGCTTCCGGCGGCAAGGGTGACCCGGTAGAGCCTATGCTGCGCAGGTGTGGCAACTTATAGGTGTCGTTTGGCGAAATACCGGCTTTCATGCAGCTGATCAGGTACGGCGCGCTGGTGCCAAAATGGTGTATGGGCGCCACGGCAGCCACTTCCCAAAGGATGTTGAGGTCCGGGTATCCGGGGCTGCCGTCGTACAACACTGCGGTAGCGCCGGTGAGCAATGATCCCAGAAGGAAGTTCCACATCATCCAGCCGGTTGTGCTGTACCAGAAAAAGTGTTCGCCTTCATGCACGTCGTTGTGAAAGTGCAGGTATTTGAGGTGTTCCAGCAGGTTGCCGCCATGACCATGGGTGATGGCCTTGGGTACGCCAGTGGTGCCCGATGAATACAACACCCAAAGGGGATGGTCAAAGGGTACGGCTTCAAAGGTGAGCGGACCGGCGGGTGTAGACAAGGCTTCTTCCCAGCTGATGGCGTTTGGAATGCCCTCCGGGCGGGCATTTTCGTCCAAAAACGGGATAAAAACCACCGTTTCTATGGTCGGCAGCATGTTGCAGATGTCTTGCACCACCGCGCGTTTGTCAAACGCTTTACCGCCGTAGCTATAACCATCTACGGTAAACAACACTTTGGGCTCAATTTGAGCAAAACGGTCGGCCACACTGCCGGCACCAAAATCGGGCGAACAACTCGACCACACGGCGCCAATGGATGCGGTGGCCAGCACAGCCGCTATGGCGTGTGGCGTATTGGGCAAAAAAGCGGCCACACGGTCGCCCACACCCACGCCCCTGCTTTTCAAAAAAGCAGCTAAGGCGGCCGTTTGTTGTTCAAGGGATTGCCAGGACAACAGCGTAAGCGGGCGGCGTTCGTCGAAAAACAGGATGGCCGGTCGGTCGGTCGATTTTTTCCGGAAAACATGCTCGGCATAATTGAGCGTTGCGCCTTCAAACCAACGGGCGCCCGGCATGCGGGCATCGGACAGTGCCGCCTGAAAAGGGCTGTGGTGTATGACCTCAAAGTAGTGCCAGAGGGAAGTCCAGAACGCCGCAGGATGTTTGACAGACCAGTCCCACAACAAATCATACGTATCGGCCCGCACGTCTTCGGGCGCTTCGGGCAGGCCGGGAATCCGGTCGATCAGGCCAGGCGATAAATCCATTGGCGGGTTGGCGCACAGCCATTGCATGTATCGGTACAGGTGGCTGTGTCGCACGTCTGCGGCCTGGGGGCGCCAAAGCACGGGTGGTATTTGATGCATAATATGCTCTCGAATTGGGTTTATCGGCGAAAATAGCGCTGTTGAATGGTTAATTTTAAATAAAGGTCTTGTGAGACGTAAACTTTCCGTAACTTTGCACGCCTTTTAAAAGGGCATTTTTTTTCTAACTTATACATCTTCAATTCGTTAGCTCACAATGGCAAAACGCAAAGAACGCAACCCGGCAGAAGAGGCTGTGGTTGAGGTACAGGAAGTACAAGGACGACCTACGTTCAATTGGGAAAACTACCAGCATTACCTGATTTATGCCCTGGCGGCTGTGGCCCTGATTTTGGCAGGGTGGTGGATGTACAATCACTTCATCGTGAAGCCCCGGAACGAGGAGGCCATGTCGGCTATGTGGCAGGCACAATTGCAGTTTGAACGCGATTCCTTCCAATTGGCACTGGAGAACCCGGGAGGCGGTTTTGATGGCTTTTTGGGCATCATAGACAACTATGGCGGCACACAGGCGGCCAACTTGTCCAAATATTACGCTGCCGTGTGCTACCTTCAGACCGGCCAGATCGACCAGGCCATTGAATACATGGAGCGTTTTAAACCTTCAGACGACCTGCTGCCCATCATGAAATACGGCATCCTGGGCGATTGCTACTCCGAAAAAAAGGATTTTGACAAAGCCATCTCTCTCTACAAAAAAGCGGTAGCTGCCGGCGACAATGAATTGCTGCAGGCCATGTTCCTCAAAAAACTTGGCCTTTTATACGACTACCAGGGCAACAAGGCAGAAGCCCGAAAGGCTTTTGAACGCTACAAAACCGATTTCCCCAACCAAAACTCTACGGAATGGCGGGATATCGATAAGTATATCTCCCGCAACGCTGATTAGTCTTTTAGTCGGTTAGTCGTTAGTCGGTTAGTCGTTAGTCTGTTAGTCTGCTTTGCTTTTGGTTATCCGAAAAAAATAAAAGCAGAGCAGACTAACGACTAACCGACTAACGACTAACTGACTAAAAAATTAAAGCTCCTCCACTATTTGTTGTTATTTTTCCGTTTTGGATGTTGAAAACCCTGGCAGAAGCCATGGGATTTTTAATATTTTCATTCGCTAACCACAATCCAGTGTTTATGAGCGCTTTATTTCGCGTGGGAGTACTTTCTGTACTCTTTTTGGGCTTCGCCCTCCGTTTGTTTTCCCAAACTGCATCCAGCGATGAGTTGCTGCGGGGCGATAAACAGTATGACCTTTACGCTTACAACATTGCCAAACAGACTTTTGAATCGGTATTGAAAACCGACCCCGTCAATGCCTATGCCATGGCGCGCATCGGCGACTGCGAAATGCAGCTGAACCGGGTGGAAGAGGCCCTGGTGTGGTATAAAAAGGCCGTGGAACAGGCGGGTGTAGAGCCCGACGTGTACGGCCGATACGGAAAGGCCATCATGCAAACGGGCGATTATACCAGCGCGCGCACCTGGTTTGAAAAATGGAAGTCGGGTAATCCCACTGATGCCCAACGGTACATCGACATGTGCGACTACGCCCAGAAGACCATCAACCAGCAGCCCCTGTACACCATCAAAAACGAAGGCGTGAACACCGCTTCGGCTGATTTTGGCCCGGCCTTCTATGGCAATCGACTGGTGTTTAGCTCCTCCCGCACCGATATCCCGCGCAAAAAAAGCGGTAAATCGGGGAGCGACTGGTCGGGCAGCGCGTACAACCAACTCTACATCACCCAGATCAATCCCGAAACCGGTTCGCTGCAAAGTCCCGCGCACCTGCAAGGCGATTTGCAAAACCAGTTCAACGAAGGGCCGGTTGCTTATTCGGCCGACGCCAAAAAAGCAGCGTTTTGCCGAAACAACTTCCTCGATGGCACGCGGCAATTGGCCGAAAAAGGCCTTAACCTCAGCCTTTTTGTAGCCGACGTGTCGGGCGACAACTGGTCGGAGGCCAAAGCTTTCCCTTACAACGGCGCCGATTACTCCATGGGCTTCCCGGCCTTGTCGGCCGACGGAAATACCTTGTATTTTGCCTCCAACAAACCGGGCGGACAAGGCGGGTGGGACATCTACATGAGCCAGTTCTCCGGTGGCCAATGGAGCTATCCGCTCAACCTTGGCGCACCCTTGAATACTCCCGGCAACGAAATAACCCCGTTTTTCGACGGGAAAGACCTGTACTTTTCCTCTGATTGGCACCGCGGATACGGTGGCTTAGACGTGTTCAGGGCGCTGATGGACGGCAATAAAGCAACCGATATCCGGCACCTTGGGCCAGGCATCAACGCTCCACGCGACGATTATGGTTTTGTATTCAACCCCTCAAAGCGGGTAGGGTACCTGACCAGCAACCGTCTGGGTGGCCGGGGCGCAGAAGACATTTACTCGGTAACCCGCATAGACAACAAACCCGTTGTGGCCGCCACTCCGGAAGCAAAATCCAATGCCGACATGTATACGGTGGCTGCTGAAACACCCGCCGCTCCGGCCGGAAATGCCGATATCTATGCGGTTGCCACCGATACCCGCTCTTTAGCCGCTGCGAGCGAGGCACCTGGCGACTATTATGTGTTGGTGACCGACGCCAATATGAAACCCCTGGAGGACGTGGCGGTAGACATGCGCGATTGCAACAGCGAGACAGGCGTGACCGACTCCGAGGGGAAATACTACTTCCCGGCCGCTGTAACGCCCAAAGATTGTGGTGTCTTTTTGCGCAAAGCCGGTTATCAGGACCAATTGCTAAACCTGAAAACCTTTGGCAAAGCACACGTCACGGCTTCTATGCTGCTGGATCAACGCAAGGAATACCGGGGGGTGGTGCTGGATGAAAAAAGCAAAAAACCACTCGCCGACGCCTACCTCTCCATGAGCATACCCGAAACCGGCGTGGAGGTGCAAGCGCAAACCAATGCCAAAGGGGAATATGTGCTGTACATCCATCCGGATCAAAAATATACCCTCGACGTGTCGAAAACCGGTTACCAACCCATCGTCGCAACCGTTCAAACCGATGCAACAGACAAGCTGAAACCGATTTATATGAAAAAGGGCAACGCCGTGCCCGCCGCCAACACGGGTTCTGCTGCTTCTGCCAAGGGCATAGCCGCTACCGCATACGACGCCCCGGAATTGGCCAGTGGATATGCCATTCAGGTGGGTGCCCTGCCCAATAAACCCACCACAGCACAACAAAAAGAATTTGAGCCCCTCACCAAATACGGCAATGTGTACAACGTGCAGGACGGCAGCAAATACAAAATCCGCCTCGGCGTATACTCTTCCAAAAACAAAGCGAGTACGGTGCTCAAGGAAGTGAAAGCAATGCCCAAATTCAAGGACGCTTTTATCGTCGAAGAAAAAAATGCCAACAACGACCTCCTGCTCGATGAAGTCAACAAACCCCTCCCCGGAACAGGCGGCGGAACAGGCTCGAGTCCTAAAGGCGGTTTTTATGCCGTGGAAATTGCCAACCGGGAGATGTCGAAACCGGTTTTGCTGGAACGGTACGCCAACCTGAGCAACCTGGGCAATTTGTACACCAAAAGTGAAAACAACCGCATGAGCATCCGCCTGGGGGTGTGGTCTGCCCAAAGCGAAGCCACCATTGCCCAACAGCAAGTGATCAAGCGGGGCTACCCCAATGCCCTGGTGTTGCCCGAAAACGGCGCCGACCCAAGCTACCAGGCCATGCAATTGTCGGCATCGCCCCAATCCCTTTCGCCTCAGGCCCTCGCTGCCATTAAAGCCGACCCCAAGGCACAGGCCATGGCCAAAGGCGTCAAGGAAGCAAAAACGACAGGCTTTTACGTGCGCCTCGCGGCTTTGTCGCAACCCGATAAATTTGATCAACAAATGTTAAACGGCGTGGGCGGACAACTTCAAAAACAAACCCTGACCAACGGCATGACCCTGTTTTACCTCAGCGGATTTACATCCAAAACCGAGGCACAAACGGCCGTGGACAAGGCCCGTGCCAACGGCATCAAAGAAGCCTCCGTGGTGGAATTGCGCAATGGACAACTGGTCAGGCCACTTGATTGAGCGCCACGGAGACCAGGAATCTGCTCTGAAACGTTTTTTTTACCCGCTGCAAAGAAAAAATTAAACCTGCCGGCAGCGAAGCCAGCACGCTTTTCGTTCCATCAACAGTTTGAAGCCCCGTTTTTACGCGCAATGCTGTCTGGGTCGCTTTGTGAAAAGTAGGTTTTTAGTTGGTTTTGTTGTGGTACGCAAAAGTGTACCGAAATCAAGGGGCGAGCTGATGAGCTTGCCCTTTGAGTTTGCAGTTATGAGTGGTGAGTTTTGAGTTTTGAGTTTTGAGTGGTGAGTTTTGAGTTATGAGTGGTGCGTTTGGGTTTTTGATGTGTCTGGGAATAGATAAGTACTTGTTTAGGGAATAGATAAGTACTTGTTTAGGGAATAGATGAATACTTTTGCATTTTGGTTTCAGAGTGTATCCACAAAACGCATCACTCAAAACTCAAAACTCAGCACTCAAAACTGGATACTCAAAACTACTCATGCAAGAAGAGCTATTTAAACGCCTGGTAACCCACTGTAAAGAATACGGTTTTATTTATATGTCGTCGGATATTTACGACGGATTAGGCGGGGTGTATGATTACGGACCGATGGGCGTGGAGTTGAAAAACAACATCAAAACGTTTTGGTGGAAAGCCATGGTGCAGATGCACGAGAACATCGTGGGCATCGATACGGCCATATTCATGCACCCCAAAATCTGGAAAGCCTCGGGCCACGTGGATGCGTTTAACGACCCGATGGTAGACAACAAGGTCTCCAAAAAACGCTACAGGGCCGATCAGCTAATTGAAGCGGAGGTGGAAAAACTCACGATCAAGGCCGACAAAGAGGTGGAAAAAGCCCGCAAACGGTTTGGCGAATCGTTCGAAGAAGCCTTGTTCCGCGAAACCAATCCCCGGGTGACGGAGTACATGGAAAAAGCGCGTGCCATAGAAGAACTCATGGCGGAATGCCTGAGCAACAACGATATGGGCGGACTAAAGGCGCTTATCGACAAATTGGAGATTGTGGATCCGGAAAGTGGATCGCGCGACTGGACCGAGGTGCGCCAGTTCAACCTCATGTTCAGCACCCAGATGTCGAACATCTCCGGTGGCGACGATGATGGCAAACTCTACTTGCGTCCGGAAACGGCCCAGGGTATTTTTGTAAACTTCCTGAACGTGCAAAAAACAACCCGTCAGAAAGTGCCCTTTGGTATTGCCCAGATTGGCAAGGCCTTCCGAAACGAAATTGTGGCGCGGCAGTTCATCTTCCGCATGCGCGAATTTGAGCAAATGGAAATGCAGTTTTTCGTGCGTCCCGGCACGGAAATGGAATTCTACGAATACTGGAAGGCCAAACGCATGGCCTGGCACACGGCAGTGAACCCGGCGTCCAAGCTCAAGTTTAAAGACCACGACAACCTGGCCCACTACGCCAATGCAGCGGTCGACATCCAGTTTGAATTCCCATTTGGGTTCCGCGAACTGGAAGGCATTCACTCCCGCACCGATTTTGATCTCGGGGCGCACCAAACCCTCTCCGGAAAAAAACTTCAATTCTTTGATCCGGAACTCAACGAAAGCTATGTGCCTTATGTGGTGGAAACCTCGGTGGGTTGCGACCGCATGTTCCTCTCGGTACTGACAACGGCTCTTCAGGAAGAACAGGTGCCTGATGCATCCGGCGAAGACAGCACCCGCACCGTCCTCCGCATTGCCCCCGCCCTGGCACCCATCAAATGCGCCGTGTTGCCCCTGCTCAAAAACAAAGACGAACTGGTGGCCAAAGCCCGCGAGGTATTCGATGAATTGAAATTCCAGTTCCAGTGTCAGTACGACGAAAAAGACGCCATCGGACGCCGATACCGCCGCCAGGACGCGATCGGTACGCCGTTTTGCATCACCATAGACTTTGAAACCCTGACCGACAACACCGTCACCATTCGGGAACGAGACGGCATGACCCAGGAACGCATTCCGCTAAATGAAGTGGCGGACCGGGTACGGGTAAGTACCGACATGTATACCCTCCTGAAGTCTTTGGGTTAACAGCCAGCGCCCAACAGCATTCAGAAAGTGATGCATACCGCGTTTCTGTCTGTATCTGGACATTTTTTCGAAACTTTTCTGTAAAAAACAGAAAATCAATTTTTTGAACATTAGTTAGCTTTCCAATCTAACTAATGTTTTTTTGTTTTGTACCCTAATGCGGGTTAATTTTATCAAAAAGTAACGCCAGGTATACATTTGTAAAACTACAAAACAAGAAATCGACATATCTTTACCCCGGTTTAACCTACTCAGAAGAGTCTAATAACGCCCCCTTCGCGGCTTTTCATCCCTTTCCACTCTATTCGTATTGTGCTTGATCGGTTACCCGTTGTACTCGGGGGGGCTGGATGTTTTGTCATTGGTATGTTTTTTGCAGCTACTTGTTTTTAATCCGTTTTAATCTGAAAGTTAAGTGCATCGCTTAAATCCAAGTACTTTAATCTCTTGATTCGTTTGGATTTTTTTTCTCGTCTTACTCCAACAATTGTGCTTGTGAGCCCAACGCTACAATTTACTCGTCTCTTTTTGATGGGTGTCCTGATCGGTTATTTGATGCCGGCAAATGCACAGGATATTCACTTTTCTCAAATCGGCAACTCGCCCATGAATTTGAACCCTGGTTTGGCCGGGGTATTCGGTGGTGACATGCGGTTTGTGTTCAACTACCGCAACCAGTGGCAATCTGTACCGGTGTCTTATTCTACGTTTTCCGGTTCGCTGGAGAACAAGTTCTACTTTCAGAAAGACAAGAAAGACCCCCTGCACACCAAAACCCTGTACAACCGCTACATCACGGGCGGCATATTGTTCAACCACGACAAACAGGGTAGCCTCGACCTCACGTCCATTCAAATTGGAATACCCATTGCCCTCACCTTGCCCGTCGGCAGGCGCATTTACATGACGGGCGGTATTTTACCCAAGTATGCGCAGCGGCATTTTGGGACAGATGGCATCACGGTGAGCAACCAATGGAACGGCGTTGAATTTGATCCCAATTCGCCCCTTGGCGAACCCCAGTTGGTACAAAACACCATGATTCAATACTTCGATTTCAGTGCCGGGTATAACTTCCGGCTGCAATCGTTGAAAAAAAGATCCTACTTCGATTACGGGGTTGGCGGCTACCACTTGAACCGACCCAACCACGAGTTTTGGGACGAGCAGGAAAACATTCGCCTGCACCAGCGTTACAACACCTATTTTAAAGGCATGCTGCAAATCTCCAAGTCGATGGATTTGTACGGACAGGCCATTTACCAGCGGCAGGGCGGCAACCAGGAAGTCATTTACGGTATTGCAGGCCGACTTCATTTGAACCCCAAACGCTACAACGAACTGGCCGTGTTGGTGGGCGTCAATTTCCGACAACTGGACGATGACGCCATTGCGCCTTACTTTGAAGTGTACTACCGAACCTGGCTCCTGGGTTTTTCGTATGACATGAACAGCTCCAATTTCAATGTGGCCACAGACCGAAAAGGCGGCCCGGAAGTGTCTCTCATTTATCGACTGTACCGGATCAAAGACCTCAAGTACCAGTCGTGCTCCATGCTTTAATACTTCTTTCTCTTGACAACCTTTATGAAACACATCATACATATTGCCCTTTTGATCTTTGTTCTTTATGGCTCTGCCCAGGGGCAACGAAGAGACACCATAGTGAGGACGCCCGGCATCACAGATAAAATTAACGTTGAAAACGACCGCGGCCCCTCGGTGAATGCCCTGGAAAAAGAGGCCAACAAGAAGTATAAGGAAGGCGATTATTTCTCTGCCATGCAGTTGTATGGAAGGGCACTTATTGCCGACACGATGAATGTGCGTGCGCTGGAAGGTTTTGCAAACGCTGCGTACGACTTTCATGCGTTGAAATATGCCGACTGGGCGTATACCACCATGCTGGACCACAACCTCGGCAAACCCGATCAATCCACCCTTTTGCGCCTGGCAGATGTGAAATACCGCCAGGGCAAATACGCAGAAGCCAAAGAGTTGTACCACCAGTATTTGTTCAAAACGCCTCCTGCCGAACCCCTTGCAGCAGATATGGATGCGGCGCAGGAGCGCCTGGAGCGCTGCGATTGGGCCATTGCCCTGTTGAAAGAAGCCGATATGCAGGTGGTTACTGCGCCTTTGGATACGCTCATCAACACGCCTTACGCTGAATATGCACCCCGCTGGTTTGAAGACAAGTTGTACTTTTCCTCTTATCGGTTCTTGTTCGAAAAAGACAAAGAGCGCCCCAAGCGACAATTGATTCAGATGATGAACGTCGATAACCTCGGCGCTGACTCAGCACCGCATGTCAATAAACTGGACATCAACAACCCTGAGAAACACACCGCTTACGCTGCTTTTTCGGCCGACGGCCAGCGCATGTACCACTGCGAATGCGAATATACCGCTGCGGCACTGTATCGCTGCGACCTGTACCGCCGAAACCGAAACGGACAAGATTGGGGTCCTGCTGAAAAGTTGCCCGAGGGCATCAATAATCCGGCTTATACCAACACCGAACCCGCCGTGGGCAAATTGTCTGACGGCCGTGAGGTGCTGTTCTTTGTCAGCGACCGACCCGGTAAAGGTGGACGCGATGTGTGGTACAGCGTGGTTTCAGGAAATGATTTCTCCGCTCCGGTGAACGCCACGGTGATCAACACCAAAGAGGACGACGTCACCCCGTTTTTCCATGACCCCACCCAAACACTGTATTTCAGTACCATGGGCCTCATCACCCTGGGCGGGTTCGATATTTACAAAAGTGAGTATAAAAACAATGCCTGGTCGGCACCTACACATACTGGTGCCGAGTTGAACACTGCCGCCAACGATGTGTACTTTTCGCTCAAGCCCAGCGGACGTACCGGCTTTTTGTGTTCCAACCGCAATGGTGCCCTCAATTATTCGGAAGAGGCTTGCTGTTATGACATTTTCAAGGTGGATATTTTGAAGCCTGAAATGATTGCCGTCAATTTCAACAAACTCAGCGGCGATTCGCTTCCCGAAACCACCATGCGGCTGCTGACCATGGAAAACGGGAAGGCTGTGGAGGAGGTCAAACTGAAAGTGAGTACACCCACACAAACGTTCAAGCTGGCACCCGGCAAAAACTACACGCTCATCACCGACAAAGCCCGGTATATTTCCGATACCATCGTGTTCAGTACGCCCAAAACCATTTGGGAAGAACGGTTGGTTAAAAAACTTTATCTGGAACCCAATGGCGTACAGTTGATTGTCACCGTTTTTGATAAGGAAACACAAGTGCCCCTTATGGGCACAACGGGACGCCTGGATCAGACTTCCACAACCCTGCCGAATGGCCAGCTGAAAACCGGGACCGATACAGCGCCTTTGCTCACCGAGCAAATGACCAAAGCGACAACCAACCGGTTTGAATACATCCTCGATCTGGAGAGTCAATACAACATAACCGGTACCAAACCGGGGTATACCACCGGCATAGACAAAGTGAACACCGCCGGCCTCACCAGATCCACCGTCATAGAACGAAAACTATACCTCACGCGTGGGGTGGATTTTGAAGCCCTGGCATTCGATGACCTCTCGAATAACCCCTTGGACGGGGTTACCTTTCA
This sequence comes from Saprospiraceae bacterium, assembly GCA_049317805.1. Lineage (GTDB taxonomy): Bacteria > Bacteroidota > Bacteroidia > Chitinophagales > Saprospiraceae > M3007. The sequence continues at coordinate 68 of JBMOHO010000088.1, read as the reverse complement.
GTTGATCAACCTGGACGACAAAAAGTCGACTGTGAAAACGAACATGGATGCGAACAACTTTACCAGCA
>JBMOHO010000087.1:0-12498 GCA_049317805.1 Saprospiraceae bacterium | reverse complement strand
CAAAACCTCCCTTAACCTCCCCTCCTCTGTGGTCAATAAAAACCGCCGAAGGCGGAAAAAGCATCCCCTCCTCTGTAGTCAATAAAACCCGGCGAAGGCGGGCAAAACCTCCCTTAACCTCCCCTCCTCTGTGGTTAAAAAAAACCGCCGAAGGCGGAAAAAGCATCCCCTCCTCTGTAGTCAATAAAAACCGCCGAAGGCGGCCTCCACCCCGAAGACGGCCTCCACCCCGAAGGCGGCAACCCCCTCCCCTCACTCCAACTCCGGGTCCAAGCTATCCTCCGGGAACAACAACCCATCATCATTCCCCTCTAGCATGCTGTCCAGTGGAATATCATTAGGGTTCTCCCGCCAATCAACCAGCCACCGGTTGTGCAGGCGGCGCAGCAGGAGCGTGTCAGGCACATCGCGGCCAATTTCATCCTTGGTGGCAAACGTACACAGGGCGGAGTCCCCAAAAACCCGGCACTCCAGATCGCGCAACAGCGTCAGGGAAATAATCGTGCTGTCTTCCACAAACGTAATGGACTTCAAAAAATCGAGGAACGGCCGCGTGGCCTCCGTGCTGTACAGTTGAGCAGAGTCAAACTGGTTTTGGTCAATGTACCCCTGCCAAAGGCGCAACACGTCTTCCGGTTCGAATGCAGGCGGGGCCGGTTCTGGGGTTTGGCAGCCAAAATAGATCAAAAAACAACCTGCGACGAGGCCAATGGTGCGGAAAGACATGGTATACAACGCTTTTCCCCAAAGATACACCCAAAAACAAAAAAAGCCACCTGTTACGGTGGCTTTTGTGGGCACAGAAGGATTCGAACCTCCGACATCCTGCTTGTAAGGCAGGCGCTCTGAACCAACTGAGCTATGCGCCCTCTTTCATTTTTTGCCGAAGCGGGTGCAAAGATAGGCACGATTGGTTTACATTTCCAAGACGCTTTGAGAATTTTTTTTAAAAAAAATTTAGCCGGGTTAGACATGCCTTGAGAATCGTTGCACAACATCAGCACCTGCGTCTGTACAGTGTGTCGCACTACAGCAGACCAGCTTGATGCATTTGTATTATTTTTAGTCGCCCACCTGGAAACTCTCCTCAACCCCTAAACTCCTCAACTCCTAAACACCTCAACTCCTCAACTCATTCAAAGCCCAAAAGTCAACACTTCCTTGCTTCCAGCCATCAACGAGAGCGTATTGCCGTCGATTTTGAAGGAAGTAGCGCTGTGGAGCGCTTGCTGGTATGTTTTGATGCCAGCGCCCGGACAAGCCATCATGGTAGATGCGCCGGGTTCAATTTTGATGTTGGTACCGTCAACAGTTGCTTTGCCGTTGCCGGAATTGCAGCCGTCGGAGCCAGCCCAGCGGCCCTGGTTGATGGTGAGCGTGGGCATTTTGCCTTTGGGAAAAGCATCAGCAGCGGGTGCCGCGCCATTGATGGTTTTCAAGGTCCAAAAAGAACCCAGGGAGCCGGCGAGGTACGTGCCACAGCCTTTGTAGGTTTTGCCGTTGGCTTCTACGGTGACAGAATAGGCGTATTGGTTGTCGCTCATGCCGTCGCTGCACGTTTCTTTTTTAATGGTTACTTTGAGGGTTGCCGACTCTGTTTTGGCAAGGTACTCCTGCGTGCCGTCTGCTTTGGGGTTGACCATCACAGAGGGCGTATTGATGGTGTCGCCGCTCATCACATGAAAACGCATGGACTGGTCGAAGTCGATGTCGAGGCCCCAAAATGGTTCGGTGCCAGCACCTACAAAGTCAATGCCCTGTGCTTTTTTGGCATCAAATGGTGACGTTTGCGCAGTGGCCGCTGTAGGCGCTGCCGATGTGGGGGCGGGCACGGCTGATTCAGCTTGTTTGCCAGCGTTTTTTGCGCAATGGGCAAAGAGCAGGCTTGCTCCGATAAGCAGGGTGCAGATACTGGTTTTCATATTCCGTTATTTGATGTGAAGAGGTGCGTAAAAGTACTTCAAATCACGTAAACAGCACACCCTTCAATTCGTCCACTTTGCCCAGGGCGTACACGCGAAGGTTAAATTTATCCAAATTTAAACCTTTGGAGTTGTATTTGGAGATGTATATTTCTTTGAAACCCAGCCGGTCGGCCTCGGCTATGCGTTGTTCGATGCGGCTCACGGCGCGTATTTCGCCGGATAGGCCCACTTCTCCTGCGAAGCAGGCGTTGGATGGAATGCTGACGTCGACCAAAGAAGAAATAAGGGAAGTCACAATAGACAGGTCGATGGCAGGGTCTTCCACGCGCAGGCCGCCGGCGAGGTTGAGGAACACGTCGTTCATGCTGAAATAATAGCCACATCGTTTTTCGAGTACGGCGAGCAGCATTTGGAGACGGCGGAGGTCGAAGCCGGTGGCGGTGCGCTGGGGGGTTCCGTACACCGATTTGCTCACCAGGGCCTGGGTTTCGATGAGCATGGGCCGCATGCCTTCCATGGTGGCGGCCACGGCGCATCCGCTGAGTTCTTCGTCTTTTTGGCTGAGCAGCAGTTCGGAGGGATTGCTCACTTCACGCAGGCCGGCGGAGCGCATTTCGTAAATGCCCATTTCATCGGTGCTGCCGAAGCGGTTTTTGAGGGTGCGCAGGATGCGGTAGGCATTGTGGCGGTCGCCTTCGAACTGGAGCACGCAGTCTACGATGTGCTCCAGCAATTTAGGTCCGGCAATTTCGCCTTCTTTGTTGATGTGGCCGATGAGGAACACAGGAATGTTGGTCTCTTTGGAGAAGCGCAGGAACTCGGCGGCGCACTCACGCACCTGCGAGATGCCGCCGGGCGCGGAGTCGAGGTGGGGGGTGCTCATGGTCTGGATGGAGTCGACGATGAGCAGGTCGGGTTGCAGTTCCTGGGCCTGGCGGAGCAGTTTGGCGGTGTTGGTTTCGGTGAGCACGTAGCAATCGGATGCGCCCTGGCCGATGCGGTCGGCGCGCATTTTGATTTGTTCTTCGCTTTCTTCGCCGCTGACGTACAGGATTTTGCCGGGCAGTTGGAGGGCCACCTGGAGCATGAGCGTGCTTTTGCCGATGCCCGGTTGGCCGCCGATGAGCACTAAGGAACCCGGTACGATGCCGCCGCCGAGCACCCGGTTGAGCTCCTCGTCGGGGGTGCGCATGCGCTGGGTGTGGCCGGTTTGGATTTGGGGCAGGGGCGTGGCTTTGGGGCCGTCGCCGCTTTTGCCGGCAGGTGCCCAGGATCGGCGTTTTTCTTCACCTGCTGTTTCTTTCTGAATGATTTCCTCCTGGTAGGTATTCCACTCGTTGCAATGGGGGCATTTGCCGATCCATTTGGGGGAGGAGGCACCGCAAGAGGAACAAAAAAATATGGTTTTGGCTTTAGCCATCTTTTTTTTGAAACAAAGGTATGCATTTGGCAAATTTCACAACCAAATTGTTTTAAAAAAACACATGTTTAACGGTCGCGGTCGTATTTCCTTCCGATCAAGATCAAATCGGTGGTCGGTTGGCCCTTTCGGTCTTCGTATGATTTCAACTCTGAATAGATGACGTCAAGCCCGTTTGCCTCAAAAACCGCGCTCAGGTGGTCGCGCTGGTGGAAGAACTGGTATAAGCCATCGGTGCTTCCCGGGCTGGAAGGCATAAACCCCGACTTGCTGTAATCGTCTTCTATGGCGCTCACGAACAGCACGCCACCGGGGCCCAGCAATTTGGCGGCGTCGGCGATCCATTTGACGGCTTCTTCCCGGGTTAAATACGGCAAACCGAAACCGCAGAGCACGGCGTCGTACGTCTGCTCGATCTTGTCTACGTCGCGGATGTCCATGAGTTGACACGTGGCGCTTGGGTTGTTGGCCTGGGCGAGGGCGATCATGTTGGGCGACAAATCGGTGGCGAGGATCTTGAAATCGGGGCGCTGCCGGAGCAAATGCTGCGTGATGTTGCCCGGCCCGCACGCGAGTTCCAAAATGGAGGCGTTTTCGCGGGGTATGGCCTGGCAAAAAGCGTTTAAGGCATCGTGGTACAGGCCCACATCCATGTAGTTTTGCTGGTAGGCTTCGGCGTAGGTGTCGAAGAGTTGGACGGCGAGTTGGGTGTTGTTCATGGGTGTTATGGGGGAGTTTTGAGGGGGATAAATGGCTTTAATTGCCGGGAATCAAAGGGGGCAACAAAAAGGATTTCGATAGTGCGGCTATTATGATATTCGTCTTGCGAATATACTCGTAGGACGAATATTATATTCCTGATACCGGCGAAGGATTTTAAGGCCGACTATTGAAATGTCCATTTGAACAACAAAAATACGTGTAATTATTCGTCCTACGAGTATAGTCGTAGAACGAAATATACTGACGTTATGTCATCTGTGTAGCATCATAAGTTTGCCCGAACAACAAAAGCTTAGCCGTTGTTTGCGTCCCCGCCAACAACAAACGGCGGAAGTGAGTGGCTACTAAGCGTGGTGAACGCATTTCGGCGGCTCATGCTGCTGCACGGCAAAACGCGGGTGGTTTTGATTGGTACTGTGCGCTGCCGTTTGTTGTCGGCGAGGACGCCGACAACGGCAAAAAATCCAAAATCGATAAATTCACGCCATTTTGCAGAACACATTCGATAAAATGGCGCGAATTTATCGATTATAAGCCATAATTTTGCGTCAAAACATACACATAGCGGCTCCAAACCGGCGCTGAGTTAGACTACGTCGAAGAATCGGAGGGCACACCTGCCGGATACGAATTCAAATTCAACAACAGCATGCCCAAGGTGCCGCCAGCATGGCAGGAGACCTATCCGGCATCCAGTTTTCTAGTGGTCAACAAAGAAAACTGGATGCCGTTCGTCCTGGATTATCCTTAACAGCGGCTACTTCTTCACCAGCCCTTTGAACACCGCCTCGTCCACCTTCACCGGGTACAGTTTGCGCAGCTCATCCACCCATTGTTTTTCGAGGTAGTCCTGGTAATCGGCCACAGCGTACCCGCGCGATTCGCTCAGGGCCTTCTGCGTGGGCGGCTCTATGGCTTCAATTTTGTAAAAAACGGCCGTTTTGGTGCCCTGGTCTATCTTGCTGTCGGTCATGGCACCGGCAGCCCACAGGTCGCCGAGGTCTTTGTTTTTGCCTTTTTCGTAGCGTTTTTCGAGTACGGTGAGGGTTTCTTCCTTTTTGTTGAATTTTTCCTGCACTTCGGCGGCGGGTTTGGTTTGCGCCATTTTGCGCACGGCCTCCACCGTTTTCGGGTCTATGGTTTTGAGGGTGTACAGGCTGGTACGGGCGCGTTCGCCCCACATGTATTTGCCCTGCAACTGGGTGTCGTAGAAAGCCTGAAGGCCGAGGGTGTCGGAGTTGGCCTTGTCCCACACGAGTTGTTTGGTGGCGTCGAACAGCAGGATGCCTTCTTCGTATTCGCGCATGAGCGACTTGAACTCGGGGTATTTTTTGTCCAATTGCGATTCCTCGAATTGCATGGCCACGTCGTCGGTCCAGGTGTTGTACAATTGGTCAATCACCTCGCGCATGGGCGTGCCGCTGCCCCGCATGCGTTCGCGGCTGGCGCGGGCGCAGAACGATTCGAAGTCGGTCACGGTGTACGGATGGTCGCTGCCAAACTGCATCATCACGTCTTTGGGTTGGGCGGGGTCGGGTTTCCAGCGGTAGGTCAGGAACACGGTATCGACCTGTTTGGCGGCCCAGCGATCGAGCACTGCCGGAAAATCCTTGAAATTGCTTTCTTTTTTGATGCGCTGGATCATGCTTTGTTTGGCCAGTTCGCTGCGGGCGTCGCGTTTGACGCGTTCGGTGAGCGGACGGCGCATGACCTCCAGCGACTGAATCGGGCGGCGGCTGATGCGCTTGATGATGTGCCATCCGATGCTGGTTTCCACAGGCATAGACACGTCGCCGTCTTTTACAATGGAAAATGCGGCGTCTTCAAAGTTGCGCTGGTATCGGTTGATGCCAAAAAAACCTAAGTAACCGCCTTTGGCAGCGGTTGTTTTGTCGTCGGAAAACCGGCTGCACGATTCGTCCCAGGAGGCTCTGCCGGTGGAGAGTGCGGCGTACACGCTGTCGACGCGCGCTTTGATGTGGGCATTGGCGGCTTCGTCTTTTCCTTTGCGAAACAGGATTTGGGCCACCTCTACTTCGCCACGGGCGGGCCGGAAAGCATTGACGCGCGCCAGGTGGTAACCGCTGTTGGAGCGGATGGGGCCCAAAACAGAACCGGATTTTGCGCCGTACACGGCTTTTTCCAAGGCGTAGTAACCATTTGGAAACATGGACGTCAGGTAGCCGAGGTTGCCCCGGTTTTCTTTGGCCGACTGGTCTTGGGAGCTGTCGGCGGCCAATTGTTCAAAAGAAGCGCCTTTTTTGAGCAGGTTTTGCCAGTTGGTGATGCGGCGATAGGCATAGAGGGTGTCAGACGCTTTGGCGTTGGCCGGGCAGTTGATGAATATGTGGCTGATGTCCACGTCCTGCTGCATGTTGCGATAGGCTTCATCCACTAATTTTTCGGTCACTTCTTTGTCCACCAGATACGAGTTGGCCAACTGGCGGCGGTAGCCATCCAGTTCTTTGCGGAGCGCGTCTACGGTGTCCAGTTGCATATCGCGGGCACGCGTCACCTTGAGTTTGAACTTGATGTATAAATCGAGGTACTCGCGAAGGGAAGCCTCTGAATAGTCGGCTTTGTCCTGGTTTGTTTTGCTGTAAATGTAGGAAAATTCGGATACGCGCACGGGCACATTGTCCACGGTAAACAATACAGGGTCATTCGTTTGTGCTACAAGCGCGACCGAAAAAGCCGGAAGAAAGGCGAGTAACCAAAGAAAATTTTTTTTCATGGCCATATGTTTATTGCATTAATCAGTTTTGAAACGCGCAAAATTAGCAAGACGCGAACAAAAACACCTATAAACCTGACGATTGTCTGGGCCTGACATCTTTTATTTGCAGGCGAACTACGCGGTGACCGTGCCAGTGCTCCATGCGAAGCCCAAAAGCGATGTCAAACGCATCATATCGGACTTTTTCAAAGGCTTCCGCCAAGCCAAACCCAATGCCTTCCATTTTGACGGTGCCCTGTTGCAGGTGCACCTGGATGTGTTGTTGGCCCATGCGCCTGCTTTGTCCGGTGTCGCGCACATCCCGGGCCACGAAAACAGGGCTCCGGTGCCCGGGCCCAAATGGGCCCAGCAATTCAATTTGTTCGGCCAATGTTGCGGTCAATTCAGCGAATGTAAGTGCTGACGACACGTGCAAAACGCGCGATTTGGGTCCATCGGGTTGTTGCAAGCGCACGCCCTGTTCAAATTGAGTGGCAAACGCGTCGAGTTGACCATTCGAAATCCGAAGCCCTGCGGCCTGCGCGTGCCCGCCCCAACCGGCGAGCGTGGAGTCGGCGTGCATCAACGCTTTTTCCACGGAAATGCCCTGGGCACCGCGTGCAGAGCCCACCCATTCGCCGTTGCGCTGGCCCAACAACACCGCCGGTTTGCCGTAGCGCTCGGCCATGCGCGCGGCCACAATGCCCAGCACGCCGGGTTGCCAGCTTGGGTCGCTCAACACGATGCCCCGCCGCGTGTCCGATTCCGGCAGCGTGTCCCATGCTGCACAGGCCTGTGCAAATGCGCCATAGTCGGCGTCGCGCCGGGCTTTGTTGAGCATGGCTAGCTTGCCTGCCTGCAATTTTGCAGCGTTGTGGTCAGTAGCCAGCAAGAGGCGCACCGCGTCGGCCGCGTCGCCCATGCGTCCGGCAGCATTGAGCAAAGGGCCGAGTTTGAACACCAGATCGCGCACGCTGAGCGGGGCGCTGCAATGGCTTTGTTGCAACAAGGCCCGAAGACCCGTGCGTCGGGTTCGGTTGATGGCGCGCAACCCGCGGGTGGTCAATATCCTGTTTTCGCCCGTCATGGGCATGAGGTCGCAAGCGGTACTCAAGGCCACAAAGTCGAGTTGATTGTTCAACAGGTCATCCGAAAGGCCCTGTTTTTCGGCAAAACCCTGCAACAGCTTGAACGCTACGCCGCATCCGCTCAGGCCCTTGAACGGGTATGCACAATCGGGCCTCATGGGGTTGAGCACTGCAAACGCGGGCGGCAGCGTTTCGCCTGGCAAATGGTGGTCGCACACTACCACATCGATGCCCGCAGCCTGGGCTGCCGCGATGCGGGCTGCGTCGCGTATGCCGCAATCGATGGCAATGAACAGGGTGCACTGTTTGGATCGGGCGTATTCGATGCCCTCGGCACTGATGCCGTAACCCTCTGCGTCGCGTCGCGGAAGGTAGAAGTCCAGTTGCGGATGCAGGGGTTTTAGAAAATCGTAACACATGGCCACGCCACAAACACCGTCGGCGTCGTAATCGCCGTAAAGCAGGATGTGTTCGTGGTGTTGAACGGCGCGTTGCAGCCGATCGACGGCCCTGGGCATGTCGGCCATCAAAAACGGATCGTGCAGTTGTCCTGTACCGGGCTGAAGAAAAAGTTGGGCAGCTTCCGGGCTGGTAAAACCCAGTTGAGCGAGGATGCGGCAAACAGCGGGTTCGAGCGACAGGCTGTTTTGCAGGGTTTGTACGGCATGTTCGTCTGTGGGACTACATTGCCAGTAATCGTACACCATGATGAAGCGATTTAAAAATGAAACGTGGATGAGATAAAACACCCAAATGTACGAGTATTGCTATAATTCCTGCAACTGTTTTTTCAGTTGTTGCGCTTTTTGCCAGATGTTTTCGGGCGTGTCCCAGGCGGGCATGCCGCCATAGGCCACCATGTCGCAGCGTTCCCAGAAGGCCAACAGTTCAGGCGACAGTGATTTTCCTGCGGGATGCGCGTTTAAGGCGGCTTGCACGGTCATTTTGTTTAAATTGGCCAGCGGAATGTTCAAGCGGTCACTCAACTGCATTTGAATGGCCTCCAACAACGCTGCACAGAATGCCGGTGCCGGGGCGTGCACGAGGTGTTGGGCTTGCGTCCAGGCCACCCCTGCGGCGGCGTATTGCGGATGTTGAACGGCGTTTTTTTTGCGCCGCCGTAGCCAGGCATAGAAACCCAGGACGCCCAACAACAGCAACAAAACCATGCCTACACTGCCGGCGATGCTCCAGGCGGGCCAGGCAGTCCACCAGTTGCCAATGGGTCGTGGTTGCAGCGCAAGGGAATCTGGCAAGGTGCCCGGCACCGGCGGCCCCACTGTCAGGAACAGCGAATCGCGGATAGCCCTGGTGAGGTATCGGTTGCTGTCGGGATCAAAGTAAGTGATGGCGGGCAGCAGACCATATCTACCCGGCGTTTTGGCGGTGAGCACATACTGCAAGGTTCTGGTATGCACCAATTCCTCGCCATTTTCATAATCTTCCTGTTCCAGCACCGTGGGGTCTAAAATCTCCAGGCCATCTGTTGCCTGCAGGCGGGGCATGTGCAGTCGTTTGGCGTCGCCGTTGCCCCTGAGGGTCAGGGTGAGCAGGGCAGCTTCCTGAGCCGGCACATTGTCGGCTGAAAGGCTGGCCTCGAGCACAAATTGGCCCACTCCGCCGCAAAAGGCATCGGGAATCGGCTCCGGCAGGGGTTTGACGGTCAGGACGACGGGCTGGGTTTGCAGGGTGACGGGCGTGGGTATGCTCAGGCCCGGGAAACGCGAGGGTTGTTCTACGCTCACTTGTATGCGGGTGGGGCCGATGGTGTCGGTTCCGGTGTGTTGTGGAAACAAGGCCTGCTCGTAGAGCGTCCGGACGATGTACGGCTTGTTTTTCCATTGCAGCTGTTGGGTGCGGGTGTCAAAGCGCTGCAATTCGCGGGTATAGTGACCTTTGAAGTCGGCGGTTTCGAGCAAAGAGGCGTCGGCCACATTGAGTCTGGAGTACAATACGATGCGGTATATGGCTTGCTGGCCCAGGTAAACGGCAGCAGGTTCTATTTCGGCCTGCATGAACACCTCAGTGTTGGCGTCGGGGAAGGCAGGTTGCCGGTCGGCGCGGGCATTGTTGACCTGGATGGGGAGTGGCTTGCAGGTCAGGGTGCTGCCATGGACGCGCACGGCGGCTTCAGGCAGGGTAAACCGGCCGGGGCGGATGGCTTCGAGCACGTAAGTCCAGGATTGAAAACGGTAGGTTTGGCCGTTTTGAAAGCCACTGCTGCGCAATTCATTGGGCCCCATGATCACCCTAAAACCGGTGATGGTTTGGGGTGGAATAAAGCGGTCGGCCACCGCATCGTGCAGCACGTATCGGATTTCAAATCGGGCACCGGTGACCACCTCGCGGGTGTCGGTTTCCAGCACAAAGCGTTGGGCCGACAGTGCGTCGCCTGTCAGCAACAACAGAAAAATACCGATGAGCCTTTGCATGTGGACAAAGGTACGTTGTGTTTTATTGGCGTTTGGGTTTGTAGCGCGAAGCTTCGAGCAACTGTTGCGCGTCTTCCATGGCCAGGAGTTGATCCATGGATGTGTTGGGGTGGCGCTGCATGTATGCCATGACTATTTGTCGGCCCATCCAGTTGCCAATTTCGCCGGGCGCTTCGGTGAAGAGCATGGGCGCATTGGGGCTGGGCTCCACGAGTTTTCGGAATTTGGCGTAGTCTGTTTCGTACAGCAGATTGAGGTCGAGCAGGCGCGCCCACACCTGTGGTTCGTTGGCCACGCAGCCCTCCCATTGGGTGCGGGTATAGCCCATGAGCAGGCTGTCGGGGGTATCTGGCGAGAGGCATCCGGCGATGTAGAGCGTTTTTCCGTTGTGCACCATGATGTCGAGCAGGCGTTTACCCGGAGGGGCATCATTGGCGTTTTGGGCCAGCACGCGGGCCAACCGGACGGGTATGAACGCTTTGGTAAATTGGCGGCGCAGGTATTCGGGGTATACCTCGGGGTTGTAATACGGATAGTTGGGACCCAGAAACATGTCGAGTCCGATGCCGCATAGGCTGTCGCCGTATGTAAAGGCGTCTACGGCGAATTCGGTGATGAGGGTTGCCACCTGTGGCACCGGTTTTTTCGGAAAATAAAACCGGTGGTGTTGGAGTATGCTTTTGATGTCGGGCTCCAGATCAGACAGGTTGCCGTAAACAACTTGCACGGTGTCGTAAACCGCCCTGGCTAAGGGAGAACGCAGGAAAGCGCGCAAGGCTTGCTCGGGCGTTTCGGTTGGGTTAGACACGTCGTGGATCAGGGTTTGGGTAAACAGCGGGAACAACTCCGGGTAAAGGGTTTGGAGGCGGGCCATTTCTTCCGGCAACCGGTTGGTGTCCAGAGCGAAAACATCCTGTTCAAAACGGTGCAGGACAAGAGGCGCTTCGACGCCGGATACGTCGGGCCCGCGTTTGATTTCCGGCTGTTGGCAGGAAAAAATACACACACACAGGGTTGTTCCAAAAAAAGAAAGTAGACGGAAAGTAGTGCTCATGCTTTTTTTTACGAATTTTACCGCTCAAAACGAATGTTGGTCTCTCAGACCAATCACAAAAAACTTCATAAGATGAAAAAAATTGCCATTTCATTGTTGTTTCTGAGTGTATTTATTCAACCCGCCATGGCGCAATTTCGCTTTGGCATCAATACAACGCCTCATTGGTCTTGGTTGACAACCAACGATAAAAAAATTGAAGGCGCCGGCTCTCAGTTTGGTTTCCGCTTTGGTTTGACGGGTGATTTTTTCCTGGATGGAGAAGAAAACTATGCCATCACAACCGGTTTAAACATGTCATTCAACCAGGGCGGCACCTTGCAAAACGGCTATACCCAAGGTGTATTCTGGCCAAACTCTGACTTGTCCGAGACCCGTTTTGACACCCTGCCCTTGAATGCACAACTGACCTACCACCTCAATTACCTTGAGGTGCCGTTTGGTTTTAAGTTAAGAGGCGGTTTGGGCGACAACTCGCCTGTTAAATTCTATGTAGAACTGCCGGTTATTACCCTGGGCTTTTTGATCGGGGCCAATGGCGACATTTCGAACACGGTGGGCAAAAATACAGAAGATGAAAACATCCGTGATGATGTAAACGGACTGGCGGTATCCTGGGGTTTGGGTGCCGGTGCCGAGTATGACCTGAACGAAAGCGCTACACTGTACGGCGGGTTGTTTTTCCAGAACCAGTTTACCGACGTTACCAAGGACAAAAATGCGTTTGTCATAGACGGCACAACCAGAAAAAACGAAGACTCCAACGCGCATGTGAATACGTTGGCCTTAAAAATCGGGGTTTACTTTTAAGGTTTGACGAGCGACTCGCTACTCCTCTGTTTCGGGCGATTCTTCAAAATCGGCCAACAGATGGCTGGCGATTCCGGCGTTTTCAATCCGTTTTGCATTGACCTGATAATACACGAATTTGCCGGCCCGATTGGTTTCTACCAATCGGGCTTGTCGCAATATGCGCAAATGCTGTGAGGTAACGGACTGCTCCAAACGCAGGTTGGTAAAAATGTCGTTCACGCACGCGGGGGCATGTTCGGCGATGTACGCCAGGATGATGAGTCGTTTCGGATGTGCCAAAGCACGCATGGTTTCAGAGGCTACCTTCAGTTTTTCGGCGGAAAATTT
>JBMOHO010000086.1:0-12511 GCA_049317805.1 Saprospiraceae bacterium | reverse complement strand
AATAAACAAATCCACAAATAAACCTGTTAATCCCCCATGTTTCAAAACAAAAACTTCGCCATCGTCGGTGCATCCAGCGGCATCGGTTTTGAATTGGCCAAACAGTTGTACAGCCGCGGCGCGCACCTGTGGGCGTATAGCCGCAACCCCATTCCGGATGAATTGCCCGGTTTGCAATGGTTTGAGACGGACGTATCGTCGCCTGATTTTACGTTGAGCAACCTGCCCGATCAACTCGACGGCTTTGTGTACGCCCCCGGCAGCATCAACCTCAAGCCTTTTAACCGCATCAAAGCGGAAGATTTTCGTCTGGAGCTCGAAATCAACGCCGTGGGCGCTTTCCGCGCCCTTCAAATGGCGTTTCCAGCACTCAAAGCCGCCAACGGCAGCGCAGTGTTGTTCAGCACCGTGGCCGTGCAAACAGGTATGCCTTTCCACGCAGGCATCGCCGCCGCCAAGGGCGCTGTGGAGGGCCTCACCCGTGCCCTGGCAGCCGAATGGGCACCTACCGTGCGCATCAATGCCGTGGCCCCGTCCTTGACAGACACGCCCCTGGCCGCTAACTTGCTCAGCAACGACGAAAAACGCCTCAATGCCGCCAACCGTCACCCGCTTAAACGCGTAGGTACTGCGTCAGACATGGCACAGGCCGTGCTGTTTCTGCTCAACGCAGAAACCTCCGGTTTCATCACAGGCCAGGTGTTGCACGTAGACGGCGGCATGGGCAACCTCAAATAGCTCAAAACACTGCCCTGCCGTCGAGGTTGTTCTTCCGGTATGGCATTTTCAGGAAGTCCAGTGTACCAGGCTTGGCGTTTATGAACAACTCGTAAGTGCCGCGCTGTGGTTGCCAACGCAACGTGATCTGCCAGCAGTGCAGGTCGCGGGTGACCCCAAAATCCGGATAAATGATGCGCTGACTCGGAAAGTCGTAACTGATGTTACCTACGTTTAACAACCATTTGCTGCTTATTGGTATGTTTCCAGACAAGCTGATGTTGTTGGTGCTGAGGCGGATCGTGTCGCGGTTGGTGCCCGGTATATTGGTCAGGGTCCAGCCTACGCGGTGGCTCACGCGAAACTGTTCGAACCAGCCCAGCAGGTCGTCGTACCCGCCAGGCGGCGGCTGGGGTGGCGCGATGCCCTTGCCCTTGAAGACGTCTCGCAGTTGGCCCACGCTGAAATTGGTGTTGAGCGCCACGCCCAGGTTAGACACCCGCACCAATTTACCTTCTTCATTTACCGTATAACGGTTGACCCGCACGCCTTTTTCATTCAAAATATAGGGATCAAACGTGGCGTTCCACGTGAGTTGGCTCACCCCTTTCAACAATCGGAACAAACCGCCGGTGCTGATGGTGCTCCACTTCAGGGTGTCGCGGGTAAGGCTGTAATTGCCCGTAAAGGTGAGGTTGTCAAAAATCCTTACTTTTTTGAGGCCCGTGACGGTGTCTCGTTTCGAACGGTGCTTGAACTCCAGGATGTTCAGGATGCTGTAGTTGAGGGTGATGTCCCGGTTGAACGATGCGGGTTTGCCGTACACCCCGTCCTGAAAAATGTTGTAGCTCAAGGTATCGTTGTATTCCGGGCGAAGGTCGGTGTTGTACGTCTGGAAGTAATCGTACCGCGGATTGCTGAAATTGGGCCCAAAACCCGTGGACACGCTGGGTTTCATGGTGTGGCGTATACCGCGGAACCAGCCGGATTTGAAGCGTTTGGTAAAAAACAGGGCCGTGCCCACGCTGATGCCGGCTTCGTAGGTTCTAAATGGCGCAAATTCCCATTTTCGAAAGGTGGTGTCTATACCCCATCGGGTGGCGGCGCTGTCCACGACCACATCGAGGATGATGTCCGGATTTTCAGGGTCCCTGATGGTATCATACTGGTAACGGATTTCGTCGAGCAGTTCCCGGCGCACCGTGTAAGGGTACCAGTTTTCTTCATAACTGATTCTGGGCGCCACGTTGATGTATTTGAACACCTTGAAGTTTAGGTCCGACTCCGCAGCGTGCCGGACGCCCATTCGAGCCGTTTGCAGGGTTTTTTCGGTAAAAAACGAGGTGTCTGGGCCGCTAAATGTGTTTTGCAACTGTGAGGTGAGCCTGAACGATATTTTCTCATACCATTGTTCATTGCCCACTTGTTCTTTGCGTTTGAACGGGAAAATGCGCTGCACCGTAAAGGTCGCTGTCGGGAAAGTCACGTTCATCAGCCGCGTCTGGGTGTTCTGCGAGTGCGTAAAACCGGCGTTGAGGGCGTATGGCTTGCCCGGAAAACTTTGGGAGTAGTTGAGGTTGGAGTTCAGGGTATTTTGGTATACGTTGTTGAAGTCGTTGTTGTTGATGCTTTGGTTGTTGTTGGTTTGCAGGTTGACGGTGCCGCCGAATTTCCGGGTTGGGTGCGCTTTGGCATCCTGGTTATGCGACAAACGAACGCCAAAAGACTGGGTGCTTATTTTTTGGGCCTGGCTATTCTCCTGCACCCGGCGGTTGAATTCGAGTTCCAGGTTGCCGTTGTACCCATAGCGTTTGATGTAGCGCGTGGTGGTGCGCACGCCAAAACTGCCGCTGACGTACACGTTGAACTGGGCCGTCACGTCCACGTGCTCATTGATGGGTTGGTACCAGCCAAATTGCTTGATGCCGAGGCCCTCGGCGTCTGCAAACTCAAAATCGCGCGGGATGATGAGCCCGGCCTTGCGCGAGGTGGTGTTGGGATAAAATCCGAACGGCAACAACAACGGCGTGGGCACGCCAGCTACTTCGAGGTTGGACAGCCCGGTGACGACAATTTTGCCAGGCACCACTTTTTGCTTGCGTGATCGGATGCCGAAATGCGGATGTTCGGCGTCGCAAGTGGTGATGAGCGCGTTTTTATTGTAAAAAATGTTGTTTTTGGTGGTGTCGCCTTGTGTGCCGATGAACTTGGCCTTTTCACTCAGCACATACAGGTCTTCCTGCTTGGTGCGCACTTCCTGGATGGCACCTTTTTCGGTCTTAAAATTATAGCGCAATTTTTGGGCCGTAAAGCTCTGGGTGGCGTCTTTAAAGGATGGCAGACCCTGCATTAGGCCGCTGGAGTCTGGAAAAGGTTCGGCCGACACCTCATTGTTTGCATAATCGATGCGGATGTAGCCCGCCCTGATGTCGAGTGTCGTGTACCGCACATACGCGCTGCCCCAAAGGTGCAGTTGTTTATTTCGGATGTCGAAATACATGGAATCCGCAGCGCCGTAAGTGATTTCGTCTGAAAAGCTTTGTTTTGCTACACGTATGGTTTCTTTTTTGACCAACAGGGTATCTGTTGCAGGCGGCAGCGAATCGGTTTTTTGTGCCGACAGCCCACTTGCAAACAAGATAATACACAATAATAACCGATATTTGTCCGGAAGACCCATAGCTATAAAATGCGGCGCCTACCGCTGTACTTTTGGCTTTTGTAACCGATCAAAAATGGTTTGCCTGTTTTGTATGCGCCCAAAATTCTTTTCCCTAACGCTTTTCTTGTTGACAGCGTGGCTTTGTTTGCAAAATTTTAACATACCGCCCCGACCGGTGGAAGCCTGGGCGGCCGGCAAAAGTACCTACAAAATCAAGAAGGTGGTACTTGATGCCGGACATGGCGGAAAAGACCCGGGTTGCTTAGGCGCTTCTTCGCACGAAAAAAACAACGCCTTGGCTATTGTTTTGAAGCTCGGCGCGTTCATCACTGCGAATTACCCCGACATCAAAGTCATCTATACGCGCGATTCCGACGTGTTTGTGGAGCTCAACGAACGTGCCAATATTGCCAACCGCAACAATGCCGACCTTTTCATCAGTGTGCATTGCAACTCCATCTCGACGCCTGATGTACAAGGTGTAGAAACATACGTGATGGGCCTGCACCGCGCGGCCGACAACCTGGAAGTGGCCAAACGCGAAAACGCTGCCATTTTCCTGGAAGACAACTACCAGAAAAACTACGGCGGCTACGATCCCAACTCCCCCGAAGCGCTCATCCTCACCAGCATGTGGCAAAGCGCTTACCTTGAACAAAGCATCTTGTTTGCCGGGTTTGTCCAAAAACACACCACCGACATGGCCAAACGCCGCGACCGTGGGGTCAACAAGCCGGTTTCCTGGTGCTGCGCGAGACGGCCATGCCATCGGTACTGATCGAATCGGGCTACCTGACCAACCGCAGTGAAGAACAATTTCTGGCCTCCGAAAGCGGGCAGCAACAAATGGCAGAGGCCATTTTCCGCGCTTTCAGAGACTATAAGCACCGCATGGAAGGCGGCAACACCAGCAATGATTTCAGATACGCCGAACCCGCCAAAACAACCACTGCCAAACCCAAAACGGAACCCGCCGCAGTCGCGGTAAACCAACCTCAACCACCCGTCAAAAAAAACAAACCAACAGTTGATAAGCCTGCACCAGCAGCAGCCAACAATCCGGAAGCCGCATCGGACAGCTATGAAACCCTTCCGGAAACAGACCCAAATGCCCGCTTCAGCACGCCTGAAAATCCGGCATACCGCATCCACCTGGTGTCGTGGCCACTCCGGCTCGACCCCAACAGCGGCCAATTAGCCATTTTACGCAATGTACAAGAGGAGCAATCGGGCGGACAATACCACTATTTTGTAGGTACCTTTGCCACCTATGCCGAGGCGGAGCACATGCTCGCTGAAGTACGGCAACTGGGTTTCCGAACGGCCACCGTCGTCACAAACCCGCGAAACCGTGAGGCTACCCCTTTCACAACACCTTATCGCGCATGCTGAAGATCAATAACGAAACAAAAATAGGTATTCTGGCCGTGGTTGCCCTTGGCCTCGGCATCTGGGGCTTCCAGTTCCTCAAAGGCATAAACGTGCTCAACCGCGCGCAAACCTTTTACGTCCGGTACGACAAGGTGGACCAACTCCGCCCCTCCAGCCCGGTGTTCATCAACGGCCTGGAAGTGGGCACCGTCAAAAACATGTACGTTGATCCGGCCGACGATAAGACCATCATCGCCGTACTCAACATCGAAGAACCCGTCGATATTCCAAAGGACACCAAAGCCACCATCATTGGCTTGAGCGTTATGGGCGGAAAAGCCATCGAACTGGTGATTCCGCATCCCTGCAATGGGCGCGATTGTGCTCAAAGTGGCGATTTCCTGGAAGGTGCCACCAAATCTTTCCTTGAATCCATCATTGGCAATCCTTCGGAAATCGATGAATACACCAGCCGACTCCAATACAGCCTTACCAGTGTATACGATTCCCTGACTAGTCCTGACAATCCGCAAGGTTTTGGCCGCACGCTCGTCGCTTTGGAAGAGTCGCTGCAAAACATAGCTATCCTGACCAGCAAATTAAATCGGTTTCTGGATGTAAGCACCTCCAGCTTTGCCGCCACTGCCGAAAATGCCGCCGAAATCACCAAGGTGCTGCGCAACAACAAAGACAACATCAATAAACTGATGGATAACCTGGCTTCTGTGAGTACCCAACTCAACAATGCCCGGATGGACCAAACGGTGGGTAAAGCCGGAAAAGCCATTGACACCTTAAGCCAGTCGCTATCAGACCTGCGCATCACCTTAGCCACCACCCAACGCGCCTTATCCAAGGTGGACACCCTGGCCCAACACCTCGTCGCCGGCGAAGGCACCGCTGGCAAACTGTTGTCTGATGAAGAACTCTACACCAACCTGGTGCGCACCAGCCGACAGTTGCAGCTGCTCATGCAAGACCTGCGCCTCAACCCCAAGCGCTACAACACCGTCAAACTCAAACTTTTCGGCAAAAACAAAACCGGCGATTACGAAAATCCGCTGGAAGACCCCGCTTACCAGTACCTGATAGACAGCCTGGAACGCGATTACAGCCGAAAGTTGCAGGAACAACATTAAGGCGTCGATATCGACATGTCGATCCGAAACAAGTACGAAACCTACGGGGCAGGCGAGTACTACCGAAACCATGCTTCGGACTACCGTAACCCACATGAATCGGAAATCAGCACGCTGATTCGGCAAAACATGCACCGCATGGATACTGCCCGTGTGCTCGATTTTTCTGCCGGCGGCGGAGAAGTCAGCACCTGCCTGCAACAATCAGGCTCAACAAACATAGAAGGCGCCGATCCGTTTACACACCACTTGTACACGCAGCATACCGGTTTGCCGTGTCATACCTGGTCGTTTGATGATGTGGTCAGGTATGGTTTGCCCCAATCGTATTCTGTCATCATTTGCTCTTTTGCCCTGCATTTGTGCCCGGAAAACCAGCTTTTTTCCGTCACCTGGAACCTCTTGCAAGCAGCGCCCCTGCTGGTCATCATCACCCCGCATAAACGCCCCGAACTCGAAAAACTTTCCGGCATTTCCCTTTGTTATGAAGACCACACGCTGACCAAACGCGGCAAACGCGTCCGCCTGAAAGCCTACTCCATAAACAAATAAACAAATCCACAAATAAACAAACAAACTAACCCATGGCTCACTTTACCCGCACCGCCGAAGCCGTATGGCACGGCACTGGCCTGGAAGGTTCCGGCACCCTCACCGGCCCTTCCGGCGTACTACACGATACGCCCTATTCTACCGCAAAACGTTTTCAGAATGAAGATGGAAAAGCAGGTACCAACCCGGAAGAACTCATAGCCGCAGCGCACGCCGGTTGTTACCTCATGGCCCTGAGTTTTCAACTGACCGGTGCCGGTTTCACGCCGGAAGAGTTGAACTGCAAGGCGGCTATTGATATGGAAGGCGATGAAAAAGGTTGGTCGTTTAAGCACATCACCTTGCACCTCGACGCAAAAGTGCCCGGCATAGATCAAACGCTGTTTTTGGAACTGGCCCAAAATGCAAAGGCCAATTGTCCGGTCAGCAAGGCGCTTTCTGCCACACCTATTGACTTGAAAGCCAATTTAGTGTAAATTAGTGCATCTAACCGCGTCACCAATATTGCAGTGTGGCGGTTCCGAATAAAAAAAACACCCCGGCAAGCTTTCTTGTCCGGGGTGCTGATTTTTTGGGGTTAGGAAAAGGGTTACACAGGCAAATCAAAATAATCCAAACAAACTCAATTTCAAGCCAAATTTTCTACTTTTCTCTTTTCAGGACAAAGGTGTCTTACTGTAATAATACAGTAAAAAACAAAACACAAAAAAGCGCGCGAGTTCCGGTAGATTTGCTACACACACCGTTTCACGGTAGCAGAAAAACTGCTGCTGCTGAGCACAATCCGGCAACTTCCGGCTTTGCTTTCCACCTCATACGTGCCTCCGGTAAAAGCGCCCAGCATACTGACGACCTGGTTGCCGTCGGCGTTCTCGCCCGAAAGACTGGTAGGGCCGTTCAGCGCAAAGCTCGAACAGTTGGTCAATACCGGAAACCCTTCCACCCGAATGCCATTGGTAATGTCGCTTTTTCGAATGATGGTTTTCACCACAACGCTCGTAGACGTGGTATTGGTGATTTCCAACAGGTAATAGCGCAAACCGCTGTCCCAGGCAAAGGAGCCGGTTCCATCCAGCAAATTGGAGCCTGTAGTGGTGGTGTGGTCACAAGGGCCAGTGTTGTTGGCGTCCATGGTGGCCTGTAGTTCCATGATGTTTTCGATGATGATTTCAGCTTTGGTAATCAAAGAGAGTGGCGTTTGCATAGTGTTTTCTTTTAATGCAAATTTAGCAGGACATCAATGCAGAAAAAAAACACTAAAATTGCGTCCAGTTCCGAAGTGCACGCATAATCGAAATCTGAACAATGAAGGACAGTACGTTGCTTCGTTCGTTGACATTGTTAAATGCCGACGAATGGATGCTATTTCAATCTTTTTTTCAGTCGCCCCTGTTCCTGAGCAACCACAGCCCTAGGGCGGCTAAGGCATTGTTTTCGATTATCCTTCCACATTACCCAGATTTCGGTTCGCCTGAATTGGAACGTGAATCATTGGCGCGTCGCTTGTTTCCCGAGCATAAAAAGCCATCGGACGCCCTGAAAAAATCCATGAGCCACTTGCTGGACTGCCTTTTTTTGTTTCAGCACGCCTTGCAATCCGGATCGATTCATCCGGATCACCTGACTTCAAAAGGCAAGAAACTTCAGGGTTATACGTGGCTCTATCAATCAAACATGCTGTTGGCCGAACTCCGTTTTTATCGGGAACGACCACTACCCCATTCCGGTCAAAACGGTGTGTCTGCCTTAAAAACCAAACACCCCGATCAGTTTTTTAATAATAAATACAAAGAGGCACAACGCTGGCAAAATGAACTCCAACAGTTTAATGACCTTACCGAATACGAGTTCACCGATTTGCTGATCCAGTCTTTTTGCATGGAACAGGAAAAAACATTTCAGGAATTGCGCACGCGCCAATTGGACAACGACTCGCATATCCTGGCGGCCATGGACAGCCTGGATCGTTTTTACATGACCCACAAGTTTGACCTCCTGGCCAAATTGCTTTACCTGGAATTCATGGTTCACCCGTTTGCCAAAAAAACCAAAGCCGAAAAAAACCGCTTCCTGTTGCACAAACAAATGGCCGAGGACATGGTGGCAAGCCTGTTGCGCGCCCGGGAGCATTTGTCGCCCCAGGTGCTCATTACCGCTCTTTTGCTCCGTTTTTTAAGCGATCCGCTTTCCGACGAAGCGGTACAGTCTGCCGTGACCTTTCAACGCGAACTGGAACAACACCCCGAGGCATTTCCTGCCGAACGCCTTGCCGACTTTACCCGCATGCTGCGCAGTTTCTGGAACAAACGATACATGGCATTGCGCGACGTCGGCCAGTTATCGCCTTATTTTGCCAATCAATACCAGGAGTTGGCCAAATTGCCCAAAGGCGAATATCCGTCTGCCGATTTTTTATACAATTTTCTGTCTGTCAGCCTCAAAACAGGCCAAAAAGAAGTGCTGGAAAAAGCATTGCTCCAGTATGCCGGCCCTCCGCCAGCCGACTTTCACGAAAAAGACCATCCGGCATACAACAAGCTCGATCGCTGCATCTGGTGGGCCAGGCTCTTTCTCGCCAAGGGTGATGTGCAATTAGCGCGCGATCTGCTCCCGCACTATTATATATACGGCGAGATTTCCAGCATATACGTGTACTCTTACGCTGCGCTCACCGACGTGATGATTCGCTACTTGCAGGATACACTCCTCGACCTTGAATCGGAAAACATGATGCGCAACGCCATTGCCCGTTTTGAACGAAAAGAGGACATGGCGGATGACCACCGCATTTACCGCACTGAGTTTATCAAAACGACAAAACTCCTTGCCAGAATGAAGGAGGCCTACTTGTTGAATGATAAAAAAGAAGGCAAAGTCGATTTAGAGCGCATTCGCGAAAAATTAGACAAGCACTACATGGCCAACTGGGAATGGCTAAACGAACAATACTACCTCCTGAAAGCTAAAATTGAAAATAAATAAACGGCTGTACATCAGCCGATTTTACCTGCATGACCAGCATGATGACGGCCGTAATCAGCAGGGCCTTTCCAATTAAAGGCAAATTCGTCACCATCCTTTGTGCCGCTTCATCTACCTCAGCGGGCAAAAAATGCAAGGCATATCCCAGAAACATCCAGAACAACACCGGTGCATAACCATCTAAAAAAGCGCTGAACAACTGCGGCTGAAACGCAAAGGCGATCTGCTCCAGCATGAGTTGCACCGTAGCCAGGTCTTGCGCCCGGAAAAACATCCAGCAAAAGCAAACAAAATGAAAGGTCAGCACGCCTCCCAGTACCTGACGCAACAGCCCTGGTGCCGCAGGTACCAGCTCTTTGAAATACCTTTCGGCTGCCAATGCCAACCCGTGCAACGCGCCCCATATCAGAAAACGGTTGGCCGCCCCATGCCACAACCCGCCGAGCAGCATGGTGATGAACAGGTTCACATACGTGCGACCCCGGCCAAGCCTGTTGCCGCCCAACGGAATATACAGGTAATCGCGCAACCAGGTGGACAACGATATGTGCCAACGCCTCCAGAATTCGGTGACGCTCAGCGACTGGTACGGCGCATTGAAGTTGATGGGAAACGTAAAGCCAAGCAACAGCCCGATGCCGATGGCCATGTCTGAATAACCACTGAAATCGCAGTAAATCTGCATCGCGTATCCATACACGGCAAACAGGTTTTCCAGCCCTGTGTATTGCGCGGGCGAATCAAACACCCTGTCTACAAAATTGAGGCTGATGTAGTCCGAAATGACCGCCTTTTTGAACAATCCGGTGGCAAACAGGAAAACACCCCGCCCAAACTGTTCCCGGGTAACCATGAGCGGTTGAAACATTTGCGGCAAAAAATCTGCCGCCCGCACGATGGGCCCCGCGACCATCTGCGGAAAAAAAGTCACAAAAAACGCATAGTCCACTATGCTGTCCAAGGCTTTTAATTGGCGTCGGTACACATCTATGGTATAACTCAGCGACTGAAACGTGAAAAACGAGATGCCCACAGGCAGAAAAATATCCATCTGCAACGAATCCTGGCCGCTCCAATAACCCCACCAATCCAACAGGTAATTGGTATATTTGAAATAAGCCAACATGCCAAGGTTGGCCGCCAGGCTGAGCACCAGCAACGCTTTTCTTCGAGGTTGGTCATCTGTTCGTTCAATCCAGCGGGCTAAAAAAAAATCGATGACGACGCTGGCAAGCAACAGCAGAAAATACATGCCGCTGCACTTGTAATAAAAGTACACAGAAAACAAAATGCACCAAACGATGCGTGCCCTGTCGTGCCGCCTGAGCCCCCAATACAGCCCGATAAACCCAAGGAAAATGAACAGAAAAAGCCCGCTGCTGAACAACAGTGGGCATTCAGGATGATACAGCAGTTCGTCGGCTATTTTGGCCGGGTCAATGGAGAGCATGGGGGCAAAGGTATGGTAAAGCACCTTTTGATCAACGCTTGAGTTCGTACCATACAGCGGATGGGCAACTTTGGAAAAATCCCTTATCTTTATCCCGATGAAATACCCGATCGGCATACAGGATTTTCGCAAAATTCGCGAAGAAGACTTTGTTTACATAGACAAAACAGAGCAAATATTTCGCGTATTGCAAAACGGACAATACTTCTTCCTGTCTCGCCCGCGCCGCTTCGGCAAATCGCTGCTGCTGTCTACCCTGAAGGAATTGTACAGCGGGCAAAAGGCGCTCTTTGAAGGATTGTGGATTGAAGACCAGTGGGATTGGGACGACACGCATCCGGTCATCTGGTTGAAATTCAGCAGCCAGGGCACCGACACCCTCGGCCTGGAAAAGGCCATCCACCATATGCTGGAAGAAGTCGCTCTGGGCCTCGGTGTACGCCTGCCCGAAACCAGTTACGACCAAAAATTCAAATCGCTGATCCAGCAAACGGGGCAGGAGAAAAAAGTGGTGCTGCTCGTGGACGAATACGACAAGCCCATCATCGATTATCTCGACGACCTCGAACAGGCCGAGGCCAACCGGGCGGTCCTGAAAAACTTCTACTCGGTCATCAAAGACAGCGACCCCTACATTGAATTGGTGTTCATCACCGGGGTGTCGGCTTTCTCCAAAGTGAGCATTTTTTCGGAATTGAACAACCTCGAAAACCTGACGCTTAGCCGGTTTGCGTATACCTTGCTGGGAATCACCCAAAAAGAGATCGAGCGCTTTTTTCCGGAGCAGCTCAAAAAAGCAGACCAGGAAAAAATGAAAACATGGTACAATGGCTACTCCTGGGGAGGTGAAGAGCGGTTGTACAACCCTTTTTCCCTCTTCCGCTTTTTCAAGGAAGAGCACAGTTTTCAAAACTTCTGGTTCGAAACCGGCACCCCGACTTTCCTGATCAAAGAAATGCGCAAGCATCGCTACTACGATGTGGAACAGGCCGAAGCCTCCCCCGAACAACTCACTAATTTCCATGCCGACGCCTTGGACCCCATCAGCGTGCTGTTCCAGACCGGCTACCTCACCATTGACCATTTCGACGAGACCTATCAGCAGTACATCCTCCGCTACCCCAACCAGGAGGTGCGCTTTTCCATGCAGCAACACCTGCTGCTGGTGTATCAGGAAAAATACCCGGGCAACGCGCTTGCGCCAGTGGTGGCCATAGCCAAAGCGCTTGCGGTCGGGGATATCGAACAGGTGGTGACGACCCTGAACGCCGCCTTCGCCTCCATCCCCTACGACCTGTGGCAAAAGGAAAACGAGCACTTCTACCACGCGCTGGTGCACCTGATCTTTTCCCTGCTGGGCGTCTACATCCGCACCGAAGTGCACACCGCCCGGGGCCGCTGCGACGCGCTGGTGGAAAACGAGCGCTACATCTACGCCTTTGAGTTCAAATTGGACGGCAGCGCCGAGGCCGCCCTGCAACAGATCCAGGAAAAGGGCTATCTGGCGCCATACCAGGGTTCCCCCAAGGAAAAAGTGGCGGTGGGGATCAATTTTTCTACGGAGCAGAAGGCGGTGGAGGAGTGGAAAGTAGGGAGTAAGAATTGAACATTGAATATTTTTATTTATAAATTATTAAT
>JBMOHO010000085.1:0-12616 GCA_049317805.1 Saprospiraceae bacterium | reverse complement strand
CCACAGATTTATTCACCACAGATTTATTCACCACAGATTTATTCACCACAGATTTGTTTACCACAGATTTGTTTACCACAGATTTATTCACCACAGAGGAGAGGAGGTTAAGGGAGGTTTACTCAACAGTTTCTCTCTTAACCTCCCCTCCTCTGTGGTCAAAAAAAACCCGCCGAAGGCGGGAAAAACCTCCCTTAACCTCTCTTCCTCTGTGGTCAAAAAAAAACCGCCGAAGGCGAAAAAAAAACCCCTTAACCCCCTTTCCTCTGTGGTCAAAAAAACCCGCCGAAGGCGGCAAAAGACCTCCCTATCCATACAACTCATATTTTACCTGTTCCACTCCATACCCAAGTTTCACGATTAAATGGGCCACCGCCTCATCAATCATCGCACTCCAGCCACACAGGTAAAACAGCACGTCGGGGCGTTTTTCGGCGTACTGTTGCAGGTACACACCGTGGACATAGCCCTGGTGTCCCGGCCAATCGGGTTGGCGAGACAAGGCAACATCGTACCGGAAATGCGGCCACTCCTGTGCCAGGGCTTCAAACTCGGCGCGGTACAGGATGTCGGCCTCGGTACGGCAGCCAAAGATCAGGTGCAGTTTTCGGTGTGGTTTACCGGTTCGTTGCAGTTCCTGAATCATGCTGCGGAAAGGCGCCACACCGGTGCCCGTGCAAATGAACACCAGATCAGTTTGAATGGACTCGGGCAACACAAATCCGCCTTCAGGGCCTTTAAACTTGATGGTGTCTCCGGTTTGCAGGGTTTCGAAGAGGTACTGCGTACCTGGACCGCTTTTTTCAGAACGCACGATGCACAGTTCCAGCAGATTGGAATGTTCGGGCATGCCCGCTATGGAGTAACTGCGCCAGCGCTGCAAACGTTTGTCCCCGATGGGCAGGTCGCAGGTAATGAATTGTCCAGCTTCAAAAGGCAGCTTTTCGGGCGTTTCCAACAAAAAACGGCGGACGGTTGGCGTCAGGGATTCGATCAGGCGAACGGTTCCGTTGTACCAGGTGGTGGGCATAAATGGGCTGTATTTGACCAAAAAAACAAAAAAAAAGCATTAGGGTTTGGTATTCAATTGCAATTACATATATTTGCCAAGGCAACCCCATTCAATCCAATAACCGTTTTTGTTCATCCACAATCCCTTGTAGCGCAATGGCTTCCCTTACACCTTTGTCCGGTTCGCTTGGCCGGCGGCGCGCAGCCCATTTGTTGCGGCGCAGCAGTTTTAACTACACCAAAGATCGGGTCGACGCTTTAGCCACCCAAACTGCTTCCCAGGCAGTGGCTTCGCTGCTCAGCTTTCGGCCCCAATTGTACGACCAGCCGTATTACGATGTGCCTTCCACCACCGGGGTAGTTGAGGCCATTCAATGGCTTTTGCCCACCGGGCAAACGGCTCCGGGGCAAGAGTATGAAATGCGCTGGAATGTGACCAGCTGGTGGATCAACGAAGCCTTGCACGACACCGGCATAGGCAATAAAATGATCTTTTTTTGGCATCAGTATCTGGCTTGTGACATCATTGCGCAAAACCACGCCACTTTTTTTGACTACCTCCGCCTGTTGAGATGGGGTGCATTGGGCAATTTTAAAAAATTGGCCACCAAGATCGTCACCGACAACACCATGCTCCAGTACCTGAGCAACAATGTCAACACCAAAACAAACCCCAATGAAAACTTCGCCCGCGAGTTTTTTGAGTTGTTTACCATCGGGAAAGGCCTGCAAATTGCAGAAGGCGACTACACGCACTACACCGAAGACGATATTGTAAAGGCCGCGCGCGTGTTCACGGGTTTCCGCAAACGCACCCAACGCGACCAGTACGACCCCGAAACAGGTATTCCATGGGGTACTACCCAGATCAGCGCACACGACACCACCGCCAAAACGTTCAGCCCTAAATTTCAGAACACGACCATAGCTGGTGCCACCACCGCTGCGGGCATGTACACAGAGCTGAACGCGTTTGTCAACATGATTTTTGCCCAGCCCCAGGTAGCAGTGCACATTTGCACCCGGCTGTACCGGTATTTTGTGTCGCCCAACATCACCCCCGAAATTGAAGCCGACATCATCGGGCCCTTGGCCAACACCTTCCGCAGCAACAATTACGAACTGCTCCCCGTGTTGCAACAACTGCTCAGCAGCGAGCATTTTTACGACGCCGATGATTCGGACAACCACGACGAGATCATTGGCGGCATGATCAAATCGCCGCTGGAATTGAGCCTTCAGGCCATATCCTTCTTCAATGTGCCGATACCGAATCCGGTGACCAAAAACAACGACCACTACATCAAGTTCTACTATTACGCCGTGTTCGAACGCATGCTCAGCTATGCGAACATGGCGTTGTTTTTTCCGCCCGATGTGGCCGGTTATGCCGCATACCACCAGGCGCCGGACTACAACCGGCAGTGGTTCAACTCCAGCAGCATCATTTCCCGGTACAAATTGCCCACCATCCTGATGTCTGGAAAACGCAGCATCGGGGGTGGTGCCAACAACAGCATTGGTACCCAACTCA
Organism: Saprospiraceae bacterium; assembly: GCA_049317805.1. GTDB lineage: Bacteria > Bacteroidota > Bacteroidia > Chitinophagales > Saprospiraceae > M3007. The sequence goes on along the minus strand of JBMOHO010000085.1, from coordinate 10,071 downwards.
AAATAGCCGAGTGGGTGCGCGACAGCGATACCATCAGCGACCCATCGGATCCGTTTGTGCTGGTCACCGAATTGCTCCAGTACATGCTCCCGGAGGAGCCTGATACAGATCGCTTCGACTATTTTTACAACGTGGTTTTCCTCGACAACCTGCCCCCTGCAGACTGGACATACGAGTGGCAAAACTACCTGAGCACCGGCAAAGGCGAAGAAGTGACCATTGCCCTTACCCGTTTGGTGACGTACATCATGTTTTCACCCGAATATCAACTTCTTTAGTTGAGGAGTTTAGGAGTTTAAGGGTTTAGGAGTTTAGGAGTTTAGATCTCAACTCCTAAACTCCTCCACTCCTAAACTCCTAAACTCCTAAACTTTCAACACTCATCTCATCCATGAAACGCAGATCTTTCCTCAAAATATTGCCCGCCGCGGGCGTTTCTTCTTTTGCCTTAAACGGCTTCGAGCTCCGTCCATTTGCAAACAGCAAAATGGACAAAGTCCTGCAATCCTGCGCCGGTGTATCAGACCGCGCCCTGGTGCTCATTCAACTCAAAGGGGGCAACGACGGCCTCAATACCGTGGTGCCGTTGAACCAATACGATAAATACATGCAGTTGCGGCCGACCATCGGTTTGCCCAACAGCGGCCTGACCCCGTTGATCCAACTGGATTCCACCCTCCCCCTTGCCGATCAGGTGGGCATCAATCCGGCCATGACCAACTTTAAAGCCCTGTACGATCAGGGGTATGCTTCGCTGGTGCAAGGCGTGGGTTATACGAGCATGAACCAGTCGCACTTCAAAGGTACCGACATCTGGCTCAGCGGCGGCGGCGGATCGAATGACCTCAACAACCTCACCAGCGGTTGGATGGGACGGGCCTTGAATGCCATGTATCCGGATGTGTACGGTGCGCCCACCGCCGACATGCCCGATCCGCTGGGCATTCAACTGGGCGACCCCAACACGTCCCTCGGTTTCCACACCGAAACCGAACACCAGAATGCCATCAACCTCAGCGGACAGGATCCTGCCGGATTCTATTCCCTTATCCAGACCATCGGCGGGGCACCGCTCATGAATATTCCCCATTCTGACTACGGCGACGAGATTGATTTCATGTTGGGTGTGGAGCAAAGTGTGAACCAGTATGCACAGCGGATTACCGAAGTGTTCAATAGTGGTGCCAACGCTGTCAGCACCTATCCCAATTCCTCGTTGGCCGGACAGCTGAAAACGGTGGCCCGCATGATCAAGGGAGGCTGTAAAACCAAAATTTTCCTTTGCCAGATTGGCGGGTTCGACACGCACACCGCGCAGGTGGTGGTGGGCGACACCGGTACCGGCAACCACGCCAACCTGCTGCGCACCATTTGCGATGCGGTCAAATCATTTACGGACGACATGCAGCAATTGGGCCTCGAAGACCGCGTGCTTACCTGCACGTTCTCCGAATTTGGCCGAACGGCTAAGGAAAATGGTTCGGTGGGCACCGACCACGGCACCCTGTCGCCTTTGTTGCTGTTTGGCAAAAACGTGCGCGCGGGCGTGCGCGGCACCAATGTGAACCTGACAGACCTCACTTCCGACAACCAGCTCAAAAACATGCAGTACGACTACCGCCAGGTGTTCGGCTCTTTGCTGCAAGATTGGCTGGGCGCCAACCCCTTTGTGCTGGAGCAAGCCCTGTTTGATCACTTCGAGCAATTGGCAGTGGTCGATAAGGCGTACACCGTGCATCCGGACTGCTACATCGGCGGCGCTCCTACGGTATTTGATCCGTTCCAGCGACCCATTTCGGTCACGCCCAACCCGGCCCGTTTGAGCACCGAATTGATCTACACCCACCCGGGCCGCGAAGGGTTCCGTGCGCAACTCACCGTACACGGCATGAATGGCGCCATTGCGCACCTGCGCAGTGCCTGGGTTGAGCCCGGACGCAATGTGTTCCCCATTGATGTGGTTACCCTGCCGGTCGGCATGTATATTGTTCGATTAGAAAACCGGGCCGATGGAGTGGCGGAAGTGGTGAAGTTGCAGGTGGTGCGGTAGGTTGCTGTCACAACGGGCTGTGGAAATGGTTTGTTACTGCATGGAAAATTCCATGAGCGGTTCGATTTCTCCAGCATCTGCTTTTTTCAATGCCGCAAGGTAAGTACCCCTGCTTTCCCCCTGCCTTAACGACTTGCTGCCCCAAGAGAACGACTGGGCTTTGTCGAGCGACTTGAGTATAATATCACCCATTAACCTTGAGTGCCTTCCGTTTCCATTAGGGAAAAGATGGATGGAAACAAGACGATGTTTAAAACGCAGGGCGATTTCTTCTGGAGGGTATGTTTTGTGTTCAATCCAGTAAGTACAATCATCTATCAGTTCTCGAAGATGCTGCCGAATTTCGTAATAATGGACACCGATATTTTTGTTTGATTGTCTGATTTGGCCAGCCCATTTCCAAACGTTTTTGAACATGCGTTTATGTACGTCAAGAATGAAAGTAATATCCAGAACTTCACCTGGCTCAAATGAGCGGCTATGTACCCATTCCATAGCATCTTCAATATTTTGCTGTTCAAAAGCGTCCAAATCGCTCATTGTTGAGATGGACTTAATTTTTAGCCCTCTCTTTTCATCTTCGTCAATAGGGGTTTGGCCGTCTTCATAATTCATTTTCAGTTCCATAAGTCTTTTGGCATTTCATTTACGATTTTTATCGTCCGGCTTTTTATGGCTTCTTGAATAGCCTTTTCGTCCAAACCCTGGTTTTCCAGATGCATGGTGTGAGCGGTTTTTAAGACGATTTCCCGGGCCATTTCCCTTGCTCTTTTCTCAATCATTTTCTCAATAGTTTGTTCTTTTGGAACCAGCCCGTACACGAGTTGCATGTCCAATGCGGCAGCAACTTCCCGCAGCCTTTGCAAGGTAAGTGAGCCTTCTTTTTCTCGCCGTTCAATATCTTTGATGCCTTGTGGTGTTATTTTTAATCGGTTTCCCAATTGCTTCAATGACATTCCTAAAGCATTCCTGATGGCATTGATCCATCCTTCACCGGGTATGGGATATTTTTTAGCCCCAATGAATGGTACTATTTTTTCGTCGAGCTGGGTAATCAACAAGCGTCTTTGTTCGTTATTCATACAAGCTATTCCTTTAAAAAATTTCACAAAAATACGTATATATGTTTAAATATTTACCTTTTTTTAAAGATAAATATTTAAAAGTATAGATGTCTTGCTCGTATAAAACAGTTAAGGATTTACAGGATTCGAACGTACAAGCAAAAAAAATCCTGTGAATCTTATAAATCCTGTAAATCCTGTTTAAAAAAACAGCTCATTCCAACCCAGCACGGTATCAAACCCATGCAGCACAAACCATTCCCGGGTTTCCGGTTCGGGCCAGGGGCTGGTGGCGAGCACAAAGTCGCCTCCCCAGGCACCCAGGCTTTTGATGACGCCGGGGTAGTCTGCAAAATACAAAGATTGAGCGCGTTCGAGGTTGATGGCTTCGGCTAAGCGGTATTCGTGCTCCAGCAGCAGGGACTCAAAAACGGATAATTCGGTGCAGTCCAACACGTGTTCGGTGATTTCGCTGAGGTCGCGCACCAGGGCTGCGGCGTCGGTGAGTTGTTCGCGGTAGTAGCGGATGCCGGCGCGGCTGTCCTGTTTTTGGCCGAGGTGTACGAAAAAAAGATGGTCTTTGAAGGGCGGATCAAAGCGTGTGGGGGTGATGGTGGCTTGTTCGCCGTGTACCTGGTACAAAATGGGCGATGGTGCGTAGGCGCAGGCCACGTCGTACCCGGATCCGCCAAAGGTGTCGGCCAGCAACTGGAAAGGGTCTACCCCGAACCAGCGGGCTACGGCGGCTATGAGGGTGCTGCTGGAACCAAGGCCCCAGTTGCGGGGGAAATCGAGGCGGGCTTCAATGTGTGCCCCGGGCTGAAGCCCGGGGCAATTGTCAAATTCCCCATGCTGAGGGCCTGAAATTGCCCCATGCTGAGGGCCTGAAATTGCCCTGGGCTGAGTGTCTGAAATTGCCCTGGGCTGAGGGCCTGAAATTGCCCTGGGCTGAGGGCCTGAAATTGCCCTGGGCTTTAGCCCAGGGAGAGCAAGAAGCACTTGCTCCAAGGCAAGACCCACTTTTTCATCGGAGCAACGCAACAGCGCAAAATCGGGCAGGCTGAATTGTCCTTCAAACCAAATGTTGCCCTCATGATCAATGCTTTGCCATTGGGCGATTCCAGGTGTGTCGCCCGCTTCCACGGTGAGGCTTTGGCCCAAGCGTGTGGGCAAGGCCAAGGCTAAGGCACCGTCGAGTACTGCATATTCGGCGGTCAGGAGCAGTTTGCCGTGCGGATGGGTGTGGAACGGGATGGTCACTGTGGAGGGGTGTAAATGGTGTAGGGCGAAGTGGTGTCTTTGAACAGGAAGTAGCGGGTGGGGAGGTCGGCGTAGTCGAATACCTGAAATTTAGTGATGAACCGATCTGCTTTTCCAATAGCCCATCGCTGGCCTTCAGGATCATCAAAAATACCGATAGAACGCGTTTCTCCAAGCTCAAGGGTAGACAGCAGCCAAAACTCCTCGGCCGAACCCCAAGTATAAATCAGCTTTTGGGCTTCTGGAACGTCTTTTTCTGAATAGATGATTTTATCGGTCTTTTGTGCGTGCAGAAATTGCCTTTGCCAGGCAAGTTTGTCGGTAAAATACTGATGATGAATACCGATGTGACTCAGACGAACAACAAAAAAAACCAAGATTCCAGCCCAGCCCCAGGTGGTCATGTGGTCAAATACACCTATGTACACCAAAGCCAACAAGGTCATGGCCCCCAAGGGCAGGTAGAGGTGTTCCAGATAAAAATGACGAAGATTGGCCGGTTCAGGGTACGATGTATTAATCAACAACAGATAACCTACAAAAAAACAAAAAAACCAAACCAATACAGCATATTGTTTTTTTTGTAAAAAAACATACAAAACTCCTATAAATAATAGTATTAAAAAATAATAATCGTTGATCAAATATTTTAAAAAGAGCTTGTTGGTGGGAATTTTCCAATATGCCGGAAAGAATTTGATGATGTTACCAATATGGCCCATAGCGGCTGTATCATAGCTGTGTTTGAAAAAGAAAACCTTGGTCAGGTAAAATAAGCAAAAAGTAATGCCTGCGCTTATGATGACCTGCCGCTGTGGTTTGTCTTTTTCGCGGAACCCAAACAGGCCCAGGCCGAACAAAAAGGGGAAAATGACAAGCGGATGGATGAACGCCAATATACAAAGCATTAAAGCATGGATGGGCAAGTGCCAGCTTGCATTGCCGCGGTTGAAAACACTTTGCAGAAAGCCGAGGTAAAAGATTAGAAATGAAAGCCCTTGCTTGAGTTCTGATTGTATCCAGTAAAAAGTTTCATTGACCATCAACACGCTGTTCAGCAAAAACACCAAAGCGAATACCGGTTGACGGAATGCCTTAAGCAGCAACCAGAACAGCACGGCATCCAGCACAACAAAACTGACGGAGTACGCCATCATCACCTGTTTGAGCGGCAAAGCCAGCTTGATGGCCAATAAGGGAAATAATTGCGTAAAAAAAGCGCCAAATCGATAGTTTTGGATCGCAAAATCACCCGTTCGGACAATGGAAAACAAGTGGAACGCTGGATCAAAAATAATGATGCGCTCCTGGTAAAACAAGACGGCAAACAGAAAAAGAAGGAGAAAGGACAAGCCCCCAACCCAGGCAACCCATGTAGATTTCATAGATAAATGGCGCTCAAATGGCCCCCAAAGTTGAGAAAATTTGTTTGCTCAATCGCTTATTTTTCGAAAACCCGATTATTCCACCACAAGTGTTCCGCATCCTCCCTGTACAGGTTTGTCTCTGCCGGCCGGATCAGCAGTTCGTCCACATACATGACACCGCTTGATGTTGCATAGTTTTTAAGGGAGATACTTACGCCATTCCGCGGTCCTTTGGGCTGGTATGGCAATTCGACTAAGGCCCATCCATTGTTGTCAATCGCCGCAATGATGTCACCAACCTTGCGCACCATGCGGGGTGCAACAGGATCGGGACCGTACTCCACAATTTCCAGTTCGGTTCGGGGTATAAAGTCTTTATTCATGTAAACCCAAACGGAAACTACCTGCCGGTTTACACCGCCGGGCATTGGACCTGTGAACAGGAATGCTTTATCGGCTAAATCAAGCTTTTTACCGCCTGAGCCCAGGTAATGCTTGTCGGCGGTTTCGGCATCCATGGCGTCATACCAAAAATTGGTATCGGGCGCGGTCGTGCGAAAAGGTCCGACGGTGTGCAGCAAGGTGTCGGTGTGCAGGATGTTTCGGATGGAGTCTCGACGCTGTTCAATGCGTTTGCGGTAGCTGTCCAACGGTAAATTATAAAAGCCATATGGTTCCAGTTCGTCATCCTTACGGTACACCAGTTTGGCGCCGTCCAACAGATGCCTGTAACGGGTTGCCGCAGGTGGCGCATACCGTTCATCCCACACCATCAGTATGGGTTTGTCATTTGGGTAGTCTTCAAAAATGGCCGGTATTCGGTAAGGTTCGCTGATGAGCTGCAGCTGCTTCAAGGTTTGGCTTAGCGATGTTCGGGTGAGCATTGCTCCGGCAGTAGGCAGACTTGTTTGCGTGGAGAGCAGCAGCACTTTTTGCAATACCTGTCCTTGCTGGTTGAATCCCGGGATTTCGGATCCGATATTGCAATACGGAATGGGCAATGTGGTCTGATAATCGGAATACGCCAAACCGGTGATATCATTAAAGGTATGGCCGGGTTGACATTCCTGTATGGTGTATAGATTAAATTTCGTGTAAAAGGTCTGGTTGCGGGCTTCATAAAATAACACCCCCAAAGCACATGCCCAAACCACCCATTTCCATGCTTTTTTATCTTTTAGGTGGTGGTACAGAGCGGTAAACGCAATGATGTTGATGATGTAATAAAACACCCATGCGAACCTGCCAATGGAACGAAACTGACGGATAGGACCAGTATATGCCAACAGCGGCTCCAGACCGCGTATGATGAATGGCAGCCCCACTGAAAAAAGCAGGATGACAAATCCGGCATAAAAAGCTGAATTGACCGTGTGGTTGTACGGTGAGTCCAGTCTAATGGCCGGTTTTTGGAAAAAAACACGAAACCAGCGTGCGATAATGGTCAAGGCGTACACAATGGCTACCAAACCCAGATACGATTTGTTTTCAATGTTCATCGCGCGTATGTGCGTGATGTTTTTATCTAGCCATGCATACCAAGGTTGAGCTTCGCTCAAAAGCAAACCCTCCCAATGTGCTTTATAAATAAAGAAGCCCTCTGGCGCTGTACTACGGTCGTCTACCAGATCGAGATAATTCATCCATATATAAAAAAATACAAACGGAAGAAGCAATTGTATCGTGAATGCGATAGCCGACTGAATGAGTTTTAACCGACTGGGTTTGAGCAAATAGCTGAAGAGCAGATAAAAAAATATAAAAAATGCCAACAAGGCAAAGAAATAGAAATGCAGCATGGAGAACACAAACACCGTAGCTGCCAAGGCAAGATTGGTGCGCAGGGTCGGCTTCTCTTCCCAAACCAACAAGAGGTATAGCGTCATAGGCACTGCCGCCAGATGACCAAGGCCAAAGTGCCCAGCCATACGCTCGGTCTGCGGATTCAGAAATGTGATGCCTACGGCCGCCGGTACGGCATACCACGGTGCCACATTCCACTTGGAAAAAACCAGATACATAAAAACGCCGCATAGTAAAAACGTCAACATCATTGAATAGTGCAGCATCGGCACAGTGTATTCATCAATGGAAGGGAAAAGCGGCTGAACAAGCTTGGCCATATTGGACAACGCTGGCTGGCAATCGGCAGGCACCACGTGCTCGCCGAATGGATAGTTCATGCCGCTGTAATGGCTGAACGAAGAATCATACTGAATGTGGTACAACACCGTTTCGTATGCTTTATAGCCGTCGGACCAGGCATCAAGTACTTGATCCGGTCGGGCCTCGAAAATGGCGGCGAAGCGGATGTACATACAAACACTCATCAGTACGATCACGGCTGTCAAGCCCATGTAAAAGCCAGTTTTCATAACGGTTTGCCTTCTTGTCAATTTTGGGGCAAAGCTATAAAGCTCCGCTTGTCGTTTGTAAAAACTTTGCAGGACGGTTAAGGACTAACCCTGTACTGGGAGTGGCTAAAAAGGGGTTGCAGTTTGTAGTGTGTTATCTTTTGTTGGTGTTGTTTATGATGTACAACTTGCATCATTTGTACTGCACCGTCAAGTTATCTATCCAAACCTTTTGCTCGCTTGGGTTCCAGGGGTAAATGGTCATAGTCGACTGTTGAAGCTTGTCTTTTAAAATGGGCACTACCATTTCAAAGGCGTACCATTCATTGGGTTTTAGTGCCTGTTTGTTGAATGAATAGCCTTCCCACGACAGCATGTCTCGCTCCGGTGTTTCATATTGCACCACCATGCGAGCGCCCCAGTAAGACGTGTCGGCCATCATCACATCGCATTGTATCAGCAACGAATCGCCAAGCAGTTTGCTCATGCGGTTGAGGGAAATGACCATGGGGCCGTATTCATGTTTGGCGTATATCTGCGCCGAACGTTTTCCGAAACGCCCTTTGTCCGAGTCTATGTGTTCTCCTTCAGTGTATTCAAAACTTTGGAAATACAGCAAAGGCGTCGGGGCGGCATGCGCCGTATCCATAAAGAGTGCCACCACTGACTCGGGCATGTCTTCCTGGCTGCGAAGCACTTCGATGAGTTTAAACCTTGGATCGTTTTGGAGCTCGTCAAAAGTCGTTTGTTTCTCTACCACACTATACCAGTTGTCCCACACAACGGCGGTAGGTTGATCAAAGGGTTTATCTGCGGGTATGCCATCCGTAAAGTTTTGTTTTGGGCCAAACCAATCGTAGTTAAAAGCATATCCTGTGGTAACAGCGTCTGCATATAGGAAAAAGCCCTGTTGCTCGAACATTTTTTGATAACGATCTGCCAAAGCGAACTGCGCATTTTGCGCCGGTGTCGGCATAAACTTGGATGCAAACTTAGGCGTATCCCACATGCTTGCAAGGCAGGCTGCCGAAAAAACGGTGATGCCTGCCAGTTGAAGGGGTTTATTGGATATCCGATTTAGTACCCATTCAGCACCCAGTACCGCAATCAGTGCCGCCAAGGGATCTATCGCCACCATCACCCGCGTCATGCCAAAAGAATTGAAAATACCAAGCCCCCAAAACACCACGTGAGCTCCAAAATATGCCAAAAATATTCCATAAATAAGCCACAGATCTGCTTTTGGGAACGATACCCTTCCACGCCAGTACCCTGCCAAACGCCACGCGCCCATTAACACGCCTGTCACGATCATCAGGGCCTGCCACAATCCCCAATAATGACGGGCTGAAGCAAAAAAATGATCCCACAACCCTTTTCCATAACTGCCGTTCAGGGTAGCGTACGGAATCTTTCGGAAAACCCACAGCGGATCGCCTAAGACGGGCCAGCCAATCAATCCGTATACCACATGCCCAATGAGCAACAAGGGCAATACCCGCCATTGGCCTACAAGCAAAAAATAAGGGACGACTACCCCCAGCACAACGAGGCCTTCTGACCGCACAAACGGTAAAAATGACAGCAACAAGGCTGCACGCGCGTATTTTTGTTCAAAACACCAGAGCACACTCAAGGACAAGCAGGCGGCAAATAAAGGCTCGGTTAGGCCCGATAAAGTGACGTGCAGCAATTCAGGCATGGTACCCAGCACCACGCCAGCCAACCAGGCGTATTTGAGGCCCATAAGTTCCCCAATTCGAATGGTACACCACATGGCTGAAGTCATAAGCGCTACGTTGGCCAGTTTGACACCCACAAACCCGAGCTGGGCAAACGGCGCCATTACCAGCACATACAGCGGTTTAGCCCAATGGTCTAGGAACAATCCCGGATGGTCAAACGCGTACCGTGCAAACAGGTAGTGGTGCACGCTGTCGCCGTCGTCGCAAGTACCGGGCAATACCAAAGCCAGT
>JBMOHO010000084.1:0-12797 GCA_049317805.1 Saprospiraceae bacterium | reverse complement strand
CCCCCACGGTCGTACTGCCGCTGAAGCCACCCAGACCATCGCCGAGGCGGATCGAGACGTTGTCAGAAGTGAAATTTGCAGTGGCAAAATCCTGTAGCCCGTCCCCGTTGAAATCACCGATCGCTACGGAAGACAACGGCCCAAACCCGATCGCCACGCTCGTACTGCCGCCGAAGTTGCCTGCACTGCAGGCAGGGTTGGTCACGGTGAGGGTGAAGGTGGCCGTGGCCGTGGCGCTACCGCTGCCAAAGGCCGTCACCGTTACCATGTAAACGCCTGCCTGTTTGGCGTCGGTTACCCGCACATCGCCCGTGGTCGGATTTACCGTGAGCACACCGGTGAAGTTTGTGTTGGTGCCCACCGTGGCACGCACCGTATTGGTTGGCGCGGCAGCGGGTATCACAGTGGTGTTTTGGCCCGCCACCACGCTGGTGTTGGGGTAGGCACCGAGTGATTGTGCCCATGCCCCACATGGCAATAAAAGCAACAAGGAAAAAAGGACGCTCGCGCAGGAGGGTACACACGGCAGGTAGCCGCGGCTGGATGTTGTGGTACTTTTCATGAGTAAGTCTATTCAATTGGATTGACCGTGCAAAAGTATGGATTTGTCACATTCAATCACGTTTGAATATAAAATATTTTTTGCCTTTCAATACACCAACTACTCAATTGTACCTGGAGGTAATCGAGCGGAAACGCTACATTTATGGTTTGTCAAACAAGATTAACCCAAACAAGCGTACCTTTGCGCAACAAATAAGTTACGCGAGACCTACTTCATGAAAAACACGTACTTCGACCTTGTCGACCAAACTTTTGATTTCCCTCAAGACGGATTCCGGCTTCAGGATGGCCATTTGCTGTTTAATGAAATTGATGTGTATGGGCTGATAAAAAAGTACGGATCACCCCTCAAACTGACTTTTTTGCCCAAAATTGGCGAGAAAATTCAGTTTGCCCGCAAGCTCTTCCGCGACGCCATCCAGCGCTACAACTACAACGGCAAATACGTATACTGCTATTGCACTAAAAGCTCCCACTTCGCTTTCGTGCTCAACGAAGTGCTCGAAAACGGCACCCAGCTCGAAACCTCCTCGGCTTTCGACATCGACCTGGTGTGGCGGCTGTACAAACTCGGTAAACTCAACAAACAAACCACCATTGTCCACAACGGCTACAAACCCAAGGCTTACCTCGAGCGCATCGTGCAACTCACCGAGGAAGGCTTTACCAATACGCTGCCCGTGTGTGACAACCCCCAGGAATTTGACGCCTACGACGCCCTCATCAAAAAAGGAAAAGTCAACATCGGCCTGCGCCTCGCCACCGAAGAAGAACCCAATTTCGAGTTTTACACCTCCCGCCTGGGCATTCGGCAAAGCGAAGTGTTGAATTTTTACAAAGACAAAATAGAACACAACCCCAAATTTGACCTCAAACTGCTGCACTTTTTTGTCGATACCGGCATCAAAGACACCCTCTACTACTGGAGCGAGCTCAAAAAAGGCATCAAAACATACTGCCAACTCCGCAAGGTGTGCCCCACCCTGACTGCCCTCAACATCGGCGGCGGCATGCCCATCCGCAACTCGCTGGGCTTTGAATACGATTACGCCTATATGATCAACGAAATTGTACGCCTCATCAAGGAGCAATGCGACGATGAGGGCGTGCCCGAACCCGATATTTTTACCGAATTTGGCAAATACACCGTCGGCGAAAGCGGCGCCACCATTTTTTCCGTCATCGGCAAAAAACAGCAAAATGACGCCGAGCAATGGTACATGCTCGACAACTCCCTGATCAATACCCTGCCCGACTCCTGGGGCATCAAAGAGCGCTTTATCCTGCTGCCCATCAACCATTGGGAAAAACCATACGACAAAGTCAACGTGGGCGGCATCAGCTGCGACAACGCCGACTACTACAACTCCGAAGCCCACATCAACCAGGTGTACCTGCCCGTGTACGATGAAGCCGACGACGAACCCTTGTTCCTCGGATTTTTCCACACCGGCGCCTATCAGGAAAACCTCAGCGGATACGGCGGCCTCAAACACTGTCTGCTGCCCGCACCCAAACACATCCTGATCGACAAAAATTATTACGGCGAGTTCACCGACTGGGAGGTATTCCAGGAACAGGACGCCGATTCGATGCTGAAAATACTGGGTTACGACTCCCCCTACGCTTCTTAGTTTTGAGTTAATGAGTTTTGAGTACTCAGTTTTGAGTTTTGAGTTAATGAGTTTTGAGTTGTTCAGCATTTCGAGAGGGCATTTATCGAAGCTAAAGTATGCCCTTTTCCCCCACTGAAAACTCAAAACTCAAACAGGCCGACACTGTCTGTAAAACACGTCAGTTCAAACAGATAAGTGGTGTCGCTGGGCAGCAGCAGGGTATTCAGCACGGTCACGGTTTCGCAATTGCCCAGATAGGTTTTGCTGGTGTCGCTGCCCGTTTCCGAAGGGTTGCAGGAAGAAGCGAACAGCACGATGGTGTCCGACACAAACGGTTGATAAAAAAACGCTGTGGTCTTTGCACTGTTTAGGCAGGCATCGGTCACGGTAAACGTCACCTGAATCACCTGCGCGGTGGAATCACCCACAAAGTTGTGCGACCAGACCAGCGGACTGCAGGGGTCGTTGGCCAAAGCGCCACCGCGATTGGCTAACCAAATGGCCAGCGAATCGGCGCCAAACGCGGAGCAGGTGACCGTCTCGTTCTGCGCCGGCCGAATGATGAGCGGGGGCGTTTTGTCTTCGACGGTAAAGGTCAAGTCGACCGATTGCGCGTTGCCGCAATCATCGCTGATGGTAAAGGTCACGGGTGTAGACGAGCAGGAGCCGTCGGGCGCAGCCGAGTATACGTAAGACCAGGTGACTGCCGGACTGCAATTGTCCGCCGCATCCCCGTCGGCATGGTTTGCCAACCATTGGTTAAAAATGCCGAGGTAGTCGTCGCCGCAGTTGACCACATAATTAACAGGCGCTTTGGAGAAGACAGGCGCTTGTGTGTCCTGCACCCGAATTTCCTGAGTCGCCGTGCTCGTATTGCCACAATCATCGCTCACCACCCAGGTACGCAGCAGGGTGTACATGCAGGAGTCGGGCGTCATTTGTTCGGAGAAAAAAGTGGGCGTCGTCTGCACCGAGCAATCGTCGGTGGCTGGCGGATAGTCAGTGGGGGGCAACGCAGCGTCGCATTCCAAAGTGATGGGCGACACCGGAAAACTGCTGATGACGGGCGGTGTGGTATCAATTGGGCAGCGCCACATCGACATGTCGTCGAGCAACATGCCGGCAGCCGGATTGGCGTTTGGCAGGCCGGTGTAGCGCAGCTCTGCCGTGGTATCCAGCGCTATAAAAGTGTAACAGCGCTCCAGCCAGATGACGTTCCCCGGATTGGTGGCCTTCAGCGTATCGTCTACCCACGCTCCGCCAGCCACTTGTATGCGGCATCTGGCGGTGTCGGTAGCCGGGTTCATGGCGTACCAAAACACCAGGGTGTAGGTCATGCCCACACTCAGGTTGTTCAATTGGGTGGCAATGGTACCCGGTGCCTGGCCGTTCAGGTCTATGAACTGGCTCTTGCCATTGGGGTTTCCCTGGGCCAGGTTGAAGTAATTCTGGCCTTTTACGTCAATGGAGCCGTTCAGAATCGACCAATTGCCGTACTGTTCGCCAGTGTAAAAAGTGCGCAAGGTGCCCGGAGAAACCAGCGGGGAGTCCTGAAACGTACCGCTCGGCACCCCCTCGTTTAAGGCTTTGTCGCAACAACAAACATCCTTGACGCACAACGGCTGTGCGACAAGTTGAACAAAGCCCGAAAAGATAAAAAACAGAAAAAAAACGGTTCTCATTAATAGCATTGTCAAGGTCAAAAAATATCCTTTCATGAGACCCTTCGGACAACAAGCTCTTGAACGCTTTTAAAAACGTTGCAGATATATAACGGTGCAAATATATAAACGAATGGCCGAATACACAAACCAACGGTTTACCCCCTCAAATAACCAAATAAACAAATCCCCAAATAAACAAATCTTCAAACATTCCACCGATCAATATACTTCAAAAACAGCTTGACGAGGTTTTCGGCGTCCGAAATGCCCCGGTGGTGCACGCCGGTAAACTCAATGCCTTCGCGTTCAACCGCCTTTTTGAGGCCAATGGGTTGTTTGGTACCCTTCATTTTGCGGTACTGGTCTTTGAGGTTTACATGGTGCTCAACCCAGTCGGTATCCAGTTTGTGCAAACGACAATCGTGCACAAACATTCTTTTGTCAAATCCGCCCCAAGAACACAAGGCGTAAGGCTCGTCTTCGATGCGGCCCCAGTCGATGAATTCTTCGATTACCTCCGGAAATTTACGGGCGCGGTTTACGTCCTCTTGCCGGATGCTGGTCAGTTCTTTGCAAAAAGGCGACAACGTAGGGTGTACTACAGGTTTGACAAACCGATTGAAACGGCCGCGCACTTCTCCGAAAGCATTGATCCGAAAAGCGCCTATTTCGATGATCTCCTGCACAAATCCAGGCGGCGGATGCTCCCAGCACGTCGCTTCCAGGTCGTAAATGATGTAGTTCCGCATAAAAAATCATTGAACGCCACGCAGGTTTAAACGGTACAACACGTACCAAATCCACAAACGATGCTGTCGTTTTTGCGTAGCGTAAAAAAATTGCGCCTCCAAAACCGGATCTAGCTGATACAAGCCCGGGTGTTTCAACGGAAAATCGAGTGCTTGCGCCTCCAGCATCGCAGACAAGTTGGCTGATCGGGTGTGTGTAGCGCCCGCTATGCCGATGCCGGTATTCTGGATCAGGTTTCGGTTGGGGACAATGCACAGTCCGTCGTTTTTTAAAATCGTGTAAAACCACGCATACGCCCACGAATTGTTCAGGCCGGCTTTTGTGGCGCGGAATTTATCTGCCATGTATGTACGCGCAAACGGATCAGACAGAAAATCGATGAACAACGGACTGTCCACATAAGTTTCCAAATTGTCCATCGAAGCCGAAAAGTGTTTCCACGCCCGACGCCAGCCAGCCCAGCCCCACACAAATGAAAATCGGGTGAAAGAATAACTGTACGCCAACTGTTGCGTCTGTTGTTCCATCAGGTTGGAGCCGCCAATGTGCATGACGCGTTCGTCTTCGGCGTATTTTTCCAGCAACTCGGCGGCAAAACGGAAAAACGACGGATCCGGCAAGCAGTCGTCTTCCAACACCACCCCCCAGGGCTCCTGTTCAAAAAACCAGTCAATGGCCCCGGGAACGCCCTTGCGCAAGCCTGCATTGGCCTCCCTGAACATGGTCTGCAACGAACAGTCCCAGTCAATCCCCGCCCGAATCAGCCGCTGCACCTCGGCCACGCGTTCGGCCTCTCCCACTTTGTCAGCACGCGCGCCATCCACGTGCACGTACATTTTCGGCGGCCTTACGTGGCGCAAACGCGCAAGCGCCGCCTGCACCTGCGCAGGTCGGTTGAAAGCCAGCAATAAAACCGGAGGCGTTTGTTCCATAATTTTCCGCAAAAAGGTGCAGTTTTGCCCCCTCAAAGTGTCCGAAAGCGCAAACTTAATACAATGATTCCTGCTTTTATCCGCAAACGATGGTATAAATGGACAGAAGGCCGCATCCAACTGCCTTTAATTCAAGGTATCCAAACAGAAAGATTAGGCTCCCCGTATGGCGGCTGGATCATTCCGAAAAATGCCCTGACGCCTTCGTCCGTGGCATTTTTGGTGGGTGCCGGCGAAGACGTATCCTTTGACCTGGAGCTCGCCGCCCAAACCGGCTGTACGGTACACATTTTTGACCCTACTCCGCGCGCCATTCAACACGTTGAACAAACGGTTCAGTGTATCAAAAATAGCGTGCAAGCGCCCTGCACCACCTGCCCCGGCGGTTGCTATCCCGCATACCCCCCTACCCTGCCCAACCAGTTGCACATGCACCCCGTGGGCTTGTGGAATGAAGATACCACCCTGCGCTTTTTTACCCCGCTCAACGAAGCGCACGTTTCGCACTCCATCGTCAACCTTCAGGGTTCCGATCAGGCGATAGAAGTCCCCGTTCGCCGTTTGTCCAAGGTGCTCGCAGATTTGCACCTCCATCGACTGGATTTGCTGAAAATAGACATTGAAGGGGCTGAATACCAGGTGCTTAATTCTATTTTGGAAGATCAACTGGAGATCGATGTGTTGTGCATTGAATACGATGAGTCGGCAGCGCACCACCTCGACGGACAATACATGAAACGCATTCGACAATCGCTGTTTGATCTGGTGGCCGCCGGCTACAAACTGTTGGCAAAAGAGCCTGATTGCCACAACTATACGCTTATGCACCAACGCTGTACGGCATGAAAGTAGCCCTTCTGAACACGTACCCGCACGGCGGCGCAGGCGTGGCTTGTCGGCGACTGGCACAGGCATTGCCCTCCGTGGGCGTGGAAGCGCACCTGCTGACACGAGACGATGCGGGCAAAAAATGGCCGTTTTACGCCGAACGGTTGTCTTTTTTGCCTTATGAAAAAGACAAAACGGTGCGGTTTAGTTTTTCGCCGGCCAATTTTGGAACAGATTTGCGCAAAAACAAAGTGGTGCAGCAAGCCGACGTCATCCACCTGCATTGGATCAACCAGGGTTTTTTGTCGCTCAAAAACATCGCGCAATTAGCAGAACTGGGCAAACCGCTGGTGTGGACCCTGCACGACATGTGGGCGTTTACCGGTGGTTGTCATTACAGCGGCGATTGCAGGCAATTTGAGCATGGCTGCGGAAGCTGCCCGTATGTGCGCAGACCGGGCCCTAACGACCTGTCGAGCCACATTTTCCTCCAAAAACAGCGTTATTTCCCCAAAAAAATGCATTTTGTGACGTGCAGCGGCTGGCTGGCCGGGTTGGCGCGGGAGAGCGCATTGCTGCGCGATTATCCGGTGGTGGACATACCAAATCCGATAGATACGGCTGTTTTTGCTCCGGTGACCGACGCCGAGCGCCTGGCTTACCGACAATCTTTGGGGGCACCGCCCGACGCATGGTTGTTGCTGTTTGTCGCCATGAAAATCAGCGAAAAGCGAAAAGGATTTCACCTGCTGAAAAATGCGCTTGAACACTTAAAGGCCACCAGACCGGACTTGCCCCTGCGCATCATGGTGTTGGGCAAAGGCGACCCGGAGGCCTTGTCGGCACTCCCCTACCCTGTGCATCCGCTTGGCCTGGTGCATGATGTAAAACTGCTCACCCAGGCTTATGCGGCGGCCGACGTGTTTGCCATCCCTTCGCTTGAAGACAACCTGCCCAACACGGTCATGGAAGCCCTTGCCTGCGGCGTACCGGTGGTGGGTTTTCGCACCGGAGGTATTCCGGAAATGGTGCAGCACGGCGATCAGGGTTTTTTGGCCGTGCAGGGCGATGTCGAGTCGTTTGCCAACGGCATATTAAACGTGCTGGAAGGTGAAGTGCCGCATAGCGCGTACCGGTTGTCTGCCCGCCGCAAAGCCACCGAACAGTATGCCCATTCGGTGGTTGCGGGCAGGTATAAAGCGTTGTATGAAAAGGCTTTGAACGTTAAAACGGCACTTTGAGGCCCATAGTGAGGCTCACGCCCCGGTTTTTCAGCGTTTCATTCACGATGGGGAAATCGTACAGTTCCTTAAAGCCGTGGTAGTACCGGGCCTCCAGTTGCAGTACCGGGCCGCCGAGGCGAAACTCGCCGCCCACAGCGCCCACGGCCGATACGTCCCAGCGCTCCAAACCCAGGTCGCCCGCATTGAGGTTGACTTTAATGGGATCCAGCGGGATCAAAATGATGGGATCGATGACCAATTTGGCAGAGGCTAAATATCCGATGGAGGGGCCAGCCGCCACGTACATCCGAGCGCGCTCGTTGCCGAAACGGCCTTTGGCGAGCAAGGGTACCTCAAAATAGTTGCTTTTGATGAGGCCCTTGGCACCAATGGGAATGCTGACGCCAAAAGCAGATATGTCGTACGAAGCATCGAGTTTGAAGCCTTTGGGGATATAGTTCAGTTCCGTTTGAATCGCAAAATTGTCGTGTATGGCGTACTCTCCCGTCACACCAATGGTAAATCCGTCGCGGATGCGCAGGTCGGCCGGTACCATGTCAATACCGGAAGTGGCCTCCACATTGGCAAAGTGAACACCGGAACGCACACCCAATGCAAACTGGGCTTGTGCAAGGCCGGCAAACAACAGGAAACTAACGATGAAAAACAACTTTGGGTTGGTCATGTCGAAATAGGATTTGAATGAAATGATGGCACAAAGGTGGCCCACCTGTTTGGTTAAGGGGGGTTAAGACATGGTTAGCATGGCATTAAATTCCCGGCGTTTTTGTTAAACAATAGGTCTTTTTTCGCGCAGAAATGACTTATCTTTGCACCCCACATAAAATGGCTATGGAAGAAACCCGAATACTCCCCATCCGAATTGAAGACGAACTCAAGACTGCATACATCGATTACTCGATGTCTGTTATTGTCAGCAGGGCATTGCCCGACGTGCGCGACGGCCTCAAGCCGGTACACCGCAGGGTGCTGTATGGCATGCTGGATTTGGGATTGGGGTACAACAAAACGTACAAAAAATCGGCCCGTATCGTTGGTGAAGTGCTGGGCAAATACCACCCCCACGGCGACGGATCAGTGTACGACGCCATGGTGCGCCTGGCCCAGGAGTGGAGCATGCGCTACCCGCTGGTAGATGGCCAGGGCAACTTTGGCTCCATGGACGGCGACAGCCCTGCGGCTATGCGATACACCGAAGCGCGCTTGCGCCGCATTGCCGATGAAATGTTGGACGACATCGACAAGGAAACCGTTGATTTTCAATTGAATTTCGACGACTCCCTCGAGGAACCTACCGTAATGCCCAGCAAATTCCCCAACCTGCTGGTCAACGGCGCCAGCGGCATTGCCGTGGGCATGGCCACCAACATGATGCCCCATAACCTCGGGGAGGTGTGCGAAGCCATCATTGCGGCCATAGACAATCCCGACATGACGATCGAGGAGATGATGCAGTATGTGCTGGCCCCCGATTTTCCCACTGGCGGCATCATTTATGGCCTCTCTGGCGTGCGCGAAGGATACCTCACGGGCCGCGGCAAAGTGGTGGTGCGCTCTAAAACAGAAATTGAAGTAGACGATAAAGGGCGCGAATCCATCATCGTTACCGAAATACCGTATCAGGTCAACAAGGCCATGTTGATTGAGAAAATAGCGGCCCTTGTCAATGAAAAACGCATCATTGGCATCAGCGACATCAGCGACCAGTCTAACCGGGAAGGCGTTCGGGTGGTCATCGAAATCAAACGCGACGCGGCAGCCAACGTCATCCTGAGCCAGTTGTTCAAGCTCACACCGTTGCAAACGAGCTATGGCATCAACAACATTGCGCTGGTAAACGGCCGTCCGCGCTTGCTGACGCTGAAAGATTTGGTGGACGAGTTCATCAAGTTCCGCATAGAAGTCGTGGTGCGCCGCACCCGCTTCGAGCTCCGCAAAGCACAAGAGCGCGCCCACATCCTCGAAGGATTGCTCATCGCACTGGACCACTTAGATCAGGTTATTGCGCTCATTCGGGCATCCAAAGACGCCGAAGAAGCACGCGAGGGCCTGATGAGCACTTTCGGGCTGACAGAGATTCAATCGAGGGCCATTTTGGCCATGCGCTTGCAGCAACTGACTGGTCTGGAGCGCGACAAGGTGCGCAACGAATACGACGAACTGATGAAACGCATTGGCGAATTCGAAGCCATTTTGGCCGACGAGGTGCTGCAGCGAAACATCATCAAAGACGAATTGCGCGCGGTCAACGAACGCTATGATGATCCGCGGCGGACAGCCATTGAAATCAATGAGGCCGAGATCAACATGGAGGACCTCATCGAAGACGAATCGGTGTTCATCACCATCAGCCACGCCGGTTACATCAAGCGCACCCCGGTAACCGAATACCGCTCCCAAAACCGTGGGGGAAGAGGCGCGCAGGGCGTTCGTACCCGCGATGAGGATTTTGTGGAGCACATGGTTATTGGTACCAACCACCAGACGCTCATGCTCTTCACCGAGAGCGGACGCTGCTTTTGGCTTAAAGTATACGAAATTCCGGAGGGTGGCAAAACAACCGCCGGACGTGTCATACAAAACGTGCTGAACATTCCGAAAGAAGACAAGGTGCGCGCCTATATTTTGTTGAAAAATTTACAGGACGACACCTTCATCAACAGCCATTACATCATGTTCTGTACCCGAAAGGGATTAATCAAAAAAACACTGCTGGAAGAATACTCCCGACCCCGTCAGGGCGGCATTGCAGCCATTAACATCAACGAAGGCGACGCGCTCATTGAGGCGCGCCTGACCAACGGCGAAAACGAAATCCTGCTGGCTGTGCGGAATGGACGTTCCATTCGCTTCAACGAAAAAGACGTGCGTCCTATGGGCCGTACCACCGCAGGGGTGCGGGGGATAGAAGTAGACGAAGAGCAGCACGACGAAGTGGTCGGCATGGTGTGCGTCGACCCCAAAGATACCGTCGCCAGCATATTGGTCATTTCTGAAAAAGGCATGGGCAAACGTTCTGCTCTGGAAGACTATCCCACACAACTTAGGGCTGGCAAAGGCGTAAAAACCATGCAAGTGACCACTAAAACCGGTCCGCTGGTGGCCATCAAACGGGTAACGGACGAAGACGATCTGATGGTCACCACCACTTCCGGTGTAACCATCCGCACTGGTGCCGATGAGTTGCGGGTTATGGGACGGGCTACACAGGGTGTTCGCGTGATTCGATTAGATGAACAAGACGAAATTGCCGATGTGACTGTAGTTAAAAAGGAACCAGAGGTGCCCTTGACAGAGGAAGAGGCACCGGACGCTGAAGCGTAACATTTTCTTGACGTGTTTACTTTCAATACAACCGGTATCTTAGCGCCGTTCCTTTGCAACACTGATTCTTTGACCATCACAAATGTTACGGTTATCATGAAAAAAAACCTTTTTACCCTTGTATTGCTCGCATTGTCCGCCGTGGCGGTACAAGCACAGGAAGGCGCTAAACTCGCCAAACAGGCCTCCAAGGCCCTGGTCAGCTACGAAATGGACCAGGCCAACAATGCCGCCAAATTAGATGAAGCGAAAACCCTCATCAACGACGCCCTCAAAAATCCTGACGCTCAGGCGCTGGCTTCTGCCTGGATTTCTAAAGGACAGATTTACAACACCATCCTGCAACGAGACCTCGCCCGCAAAATGGTGGATCCCAAGGCAACCATGAGCGGCGACAACGACGCCCTGGAAGCGTACAACGCCTTTGTAAAAGGCAATGAACTGGCTACCAAAAAATACGAAAAAGCAGACGCCATCAAAGGCATCTCCGAAGTGCAGGCCAGCCTGATCAACGTCGGCATCGCTAAATACGATTTGAGCGACTATGAAAAGGCCCTCGCTTCTTTTGAAGCTACCCTTCAGAGCCACGACGTGCTCAAAGCCGCTGGCCAAAAAAGCATTCTGGACGCCGATACCACCTACGACAACCAGGTGTTTACCACGGCCATCACTGCTACACTGGCCAAAAACTGCACCAAAGCGCTGGAATACTACACCCAACTGTACAAAAAAGGCAGCAACAAACCCGCCATTTATGACGGCATGTACACCTGCCTGAACGAACAGGGCAAAACGGAAGAAGCCAAAAAAATCCTGGCTGAAGGCCGTGCCAAATTTCCCGACGACAGCGGTCTGCTGTTTTCCGAAATCAACGTTTACCTCAAGGAAGGGCGCCTCGACGAACTCACCAGCCAACTGAAACAAGCCATCAAACAGGAGCCAACCAACATTGGCCTGTACGTGACGCTGGGCAACGTGTACGACAATTTGTACACCCGCGAGTTGAAGGCCAAAAACGATGTTAAAGCCAATGAGTATTTTGAAGAAGCCAAAAAACAGTACGAGGCCGCCATCGCCATCGATCCAAAGAATGCTGATGCCCAATACTCCATGGGTACGCTCTATTACAACCGCGCCGCCCTCCGTTCTGAAGAACTGAATGCCCTGCCCGACGATTACTCCGCTGCCGGCATCAAAAAGTACGAAAAGATCAAAAACGACATGATGAAGCAGTTTGATCTGGCCTTGCCTTTCTTCCAAAAAGCCGAATCCCTCGATCCAAACGACAAAAATACGCTCATCGCCCTCTCGGAAATCTACGCCCGCAAAGAAGACCCCCTCGCCTCAGAGTTCAAAAAAAGACTGGACACCCTGAACGCTGGCAAAAAGAACGCCACCTCATATTTTAGTCGTTAGTCTTTTTAGTCGGTTAGTCGGTTAGTCGTTAGTCGGTTAGTCTTGATGCTTTTGGTATTTAGTTGGATGAAAGCCCTTTTAGTCTTTAGTCGGTTAGTCGTTAGTCTGTTAGTCTTGATGCTTTTGGTATTGGGTTGGATGCAAGGCATATGTATTGATAATCAAATGATTGCCTTTCTAATCAATCCAAAATAACCAAACACTAAAGACTAACCGACTAACGACTAAAAGACTGACGACTAACAGGGCTTTCATCCAACTAAATACCAAAAGCATCAAGACTAACAGACTAACGACTAACAGACTAAAGACTAACAGACTAAAAGGGCTTACATCCAACCAAATACCAAAAGCATCAAGACTAACCGACTAAAGACTAACAGACTAACGACTAAAAAGACTAACGACTAAAAGGGCTTACATCCAACCAAATACCAAAAGCATCAAGACTAACCGACT
>JBMOHO010000083.1:0-12817 GCA_049317805.1 Saprospiraceae bacterium | reverse complement strand
TGTGAAAGCGCCAGGCTTCGGCGACCGCCGCAAAGCCATGCTTGAAGACCTCGCCATCCTCACCGGCGGCACGGTCATCAGCGAAGAGCAAGGCTACAAACTGGAAAATGCCGGTCTGGAACACCTCGGCTCTTGCGAACGCATCACCGTTGACAAAGACAACACTACCGTAGTTGGTGGAAAAGGCAAAGACGACGCCATCAAGGCCCGCATCAACCAGATCAAACAACAAATAGAGACCACCACGAGCGATTACGACAAGGAGAAACTCCAGGAGCGTTTGGCCAAACTGGCAGGCGGTGTAGCCGTACTGTACGTAGGTGCCGCTACGGAAGTGGAAATGAAGGAGAAAAAAGACCGTGTAGACGACGCCCTCCACGCCACGCGCGCGGCCATTGAAGAAGGCATCGTAGCCGGTGGTGGTGTAGCCTTGGTGCGCGCCATTGAGTCGATCAAAGACGCCAAAGGCAGCAACGAAGACGAAACCATCGGCATGGGCATCATCCGCAAAGCGCTGGAGTCCCCCATCCGTACCATCGCTGAAAACGCGGGCGTAGACAGCTCAGTGGTGTTCCACGCCGTGCAAAACAGCAAAGGCGCTGAAGGCTACAATGCCCGCCATGACCGCTACGAAGACCTGAAAAAGGCCGGTATCATCGACCCTACAAAGGTTACACGCGTCGCCCTGGAAAACGCCGCGTCTATCGCGGCTCTGGTGCTGACCACCGAATGCGTCATCAACGATAAACCAGAACCCAAATCCCCAATGGGCGGCGGCGGCCACCCAGGCATGGGCGGCGGCATGGACATGATGTAACGGCGACTTCAGTCGCCGATAAACACCACGGCGACTTCAGTCGCCGACAAACACAACGGCGACTTCAGTCGCCGAAAAACACAACAGTGAGTAAAGTCGCCGACAAACACAACAGTGACTAAAGTCGCCGACAAACACAACGGCGAGTAAAGTCGCCGACAAACACGACGGCGACTAAAGTCGCCAATAAACACGACGGCCACTAAAGTCGCCGATACCCGCCCTGCAACCGCAGGGCGGGCTTTTTTATGCCCCATACCCTCCAAAAAAATACCCGATTTGTAATATTTACTGTCGGTTACCCGGCATTCGTCAAAATTTAACATTGAATACAATTCGGATATAAGTTTTTATAAATATCTTTATGACACCTTTTTTAATGCGCACTAAACCTTATTTCACATGCGATTGAAATGCACCCTGCTGGGGTTTTTACTCCAAACTGTTCTCTTGTCGGCCCAATCTGGCAGCCCATTTTTACACCTGTACGGAACACCTGCCGCCTCTGAAAGCGGGTGTGGCGTGTACGATGCCAAAGACGGCAATTTTTATGTCACCGGACTTGCCGATGGCAAAGGGTTAATCATGAAAGTGACTCCCGATGGCACGGAGTTGTGGAATTACGTGTTTGACATTTTTGCAGACCGGGATGAAAACCTGGCAGAAATCATTGTTGACGAAGAAGGCATGTTGGGTGGATGCGGCACCTTGGGTGAAACCCCCAATGACGGCCTCGGCGCGGTCGGGTTTGTTTTCCGCATGAACCCCAACACCAAACAAATCCTGTGGCTTCAAACCGGCGCTTTTGAAA
Source organism: Saprospiraceae bacterium (assembly GCA_049317805.1). GTDB lineage: Bacteria > Bacteroidota > Bacteroidia > Chitinophagales > Saprospiraceae > M3007. The sequence continues at coordinate 11,189 of JBMOHO010000083.1, read as the reverse complement.
GCATCGGTTACGGCCTTTTGGAAAACACACAAGACGATGTGTACATGTTTTACACCAACCCGCACGAATCGGGTTTGGGCGACGACGCTTCCATCTCCTTTTTTGAACGGGCAACGGGCAAAAAGATTTCCCAAAAACGCTACGACCTGGGCAGCTCCGATAATTTCGGCAGCATTGCCCAGTATCAAGGTTCTATGTATACAGTCGGCCGCTTTACCTACGGTACCGGTTTTGAATTGATGCGACAGTCCATTTCCAAACTTGACCTGCAGGGCGACACTGAATGGACGGTCTTGAGCCCCGTGTCCACGGGTGCCCCTGCGCGTTTGTACGGATACGACCTGGTGGTAAATACAGAAGGCATCACGTCTACTTTTTCGGGCGACGAAAATGGTACAAGCACATTGCTGACGGATATTTTTTTACAGCGCAGCAATCTGGATGGTGGTATTCAATGGACCAAAAAATATAAGCTATCAGGCATCGCCAGCCCTACCGCGTATGAATTGGTGCGTGTACAAGACGGTTTTGTCGTGTATGGCCGCAACAGGGTTTTCCAGGGATCGCTTTTCCTGATGAAAACGGACTTTGACGGCAATCCGCAATGGGCGCGTACGCTCCGCTATGGCAACAATGACGCTTTTGACAACTATGGCACCATGCAGTCCCAATTGTTGTTGCACGGCGGGTATCTCTGGCTCACCGGTTTCAGCGCCGATTCTGTTGGGCAAACCGACCTGCTGCTCGCAAAATTGGACTTGAACGGAAATGTTTCCAGCGATTGTAACTACCTGAACGATGTAACCGTCACAGCGACCACGGTGCAGAACCCGATTGCTACTCCTGTAAACATAGTCACTTCACCCTTTACAGAATTGTACCTCAACAACACGGTTTTCCCTGGCACGGCGCAGTTGGACGTCCATACCGCATGCCGCTTGCAATTGTCGCAGCCGGACGCCGTGGTACTCCTTAAAGACCTGCTTTGCGTCAATGGCGTGCTGCAATTGCAATACAACGTATCCAACCTGGGCGACACCCTTTTACTTCCGGGGTATCCCATCAGCATTTACGACGCCGACCCAACCGCCGGTCCAGCCAACCTGCTGGTGACCTTCAACGCAGCAAACGACACCCTGCAACCTGGTTTTGACGAAACATTCATCGTGCCGAACAGCGGGTTTCTTGCCGGATATGCAGCCGGAGACACCGTCACCCTGTTCGCAGTGATCAATGACAACGGATCATTGTCCACGCCGTTTGCCCTGAATGACCTGGCCGCTGTCGGTTTTCCCGAAACCCTTTACGACGACAACCTGGATGCAGAAACATACGTGTTTCCGTATTGCGTGCCCACATTGCCCGATGCGGTGGTGTTGTTAAAAGACATAGTTTGTCAAAATGGCGAACTGGTGTTGCAATACAACGTGTCCAATCTAGGCGACACTATTTTGCCCTCCGGTTTTCCCATCAGCATATACGACGCCAATCCAACGACCGGTCCGGCAAATCTACTGGTTACTTTCCCTGCCGGAAATGCACCCCTTGTGCCCGGCTTTGATACCACCCTGGTGGTTCCGGACAACAGTTTCCTGGCAGCGTATCCCTCCGGAAGCATCGTCACGTTTTTTGCCGTGATCAATACCGACGGTACCCTTCCAACCCCGTTTACGTATGCCGACCTGGAGGCCAACGGTTTGCCTGAAACCCTGTATACAGACAACTTAGACTCCGATATCTATACACTGCTCGCTTCGCAACCGCTTGATCTTGGTCCGGATGTGATCCTGTGTACAGACAGTACGGTGGTGTTGAACGCTGGCACCGGTTTTGTCAGTTACCTGTGGCAGGATGGATCATCCAACGCCACATTTGCAACAGATACTGCCGGTCTGTTCTATGTGCAGGTGGTTGATTCTTGTGGCATTACCCAGTACGACTCTGTTTTCATCGGGTATAGCCTGTTGCCGGACACCCGTTTCCCCGACACCAGTGTGTGCAAAGGCACCTCAATCATGCTAAGCCTGCCCGGATTCAACGATTACAACTGGAGCCCTTCAGCCGGTTTGAGCTGTACCGACTGCGCCGACGTCACGATTGCTCCCGACAATACCACCATCTATACGGTTTTCGCCACATCTTCATTTGGTTGTGTGTTGTACGATACATTCACGGTCAATGTGCTTCCGCTGCCCACACGCAAGGATACATTTGGCATTTGCAAGGGCGATACCCTGGTGATCAACGGCAACATCTACACACAAGCAGGCGTGTATGTGGACACGCTCCCGGCTTCGAACGGCTGCGACACTGTAGTCACTTATGTGCTGAATCTGTTGAACAACTTCAATTCCATAGCGGTGCTGTCTTGCCCGCCCAACATCACCGTCAACGCCGCCCAGGGCGCAACTTCGGCCAAGGTGGATTTCCCCTTGCCTACTTGTTCGACCAACTGCCCTTGTCCGGACATCACTATGGTGCAAACCGTAGGCACGCCCAGCGGTTCGCAATTTCCATTGGGCAATACCGCAATTTGTTTTGAGGCACAAGACGCCTGTGGCGACAAAGCGGCTTGCTGTTTCGTCATTCAGGTGTTGGCCACCAACCCGCCGCCGCCTCAGGATGACCCCTGCGACGTCAAAAACATTGGTTGTTTGCGATACGAACTGCTGAAAATTACGAAAGACAGCAAAGGCGATAAAACGTACCAGATCCGCGTGACCAACTTTTGTGCATCTCCGCTGATCTACACAGCCATTCAGATACCTGACGGTATAACGGCCCTGGCCCCAGCCAACAACAGCACGTATACTTCGGCAAGCGGCCGCACCTTTGTGGTTCGGAACCCGAATTTCACACCCATGTATTCCATTCGGTTCAAATCCAACGGCACTGGACCGATCAACGGTCAATCAGACGTGTTTACCTACACCTTGCCCGAACAATCGAGCCCGGCGTACATCCACGTCACATCCCGTTTGTCGCCATCTGTTTGGGTAGAAGCGCACCTCAACACGTTCTACTGTCCGGTTACCGCCTCCAAGCCTGCACCGAACGATGCCATTCCGCAAAGTGGTGCCGGGTTGACGGTGTACCCCAATCCAAGCTCCGGCGAACTGACGGCAGAATGGGCCGGTATGGAAGACGACGCGCCGCTGAGCATTCGGTTGTTCAACGCCCAGGGCCAAATGGTGTGGCAACAGACGGGCGTGATGAACGGTGGCCGCATGAGCATTAATCTGGATGGAGGGCTGCAATCGGGCATTTACCAATTGGTGCTTCAAGCGGCAGATGGACGACAGGAACGGGTGTCGATCGTGTTGCGGCAGGATTAAGCAAACTCCTGTTTAACAAGGATTAACTATGAGGCGTGACCACAAGTCACGCCTTTATTTATATGTGTCGTTTTCAAAAAAAAGAACAAAGGCGTTCGGCTGTTATGGCCAAAACGGTTATGGTTGTACAAACTTCAACGAGACCGAGTTGATGCAATACCGTTGACCGGTGGGTTTGGGGCCGTCGTCAAACACGTGTCCCTGGTGGCCGCCGCAGCGGGCGCATTCCACTTCGGTGCGCGCCATGCCGTAGCTGTTGTCGGTGATGAGGGTTACATACTCGGGTTTGATGGGCGCGTAGAAAGAGGGCCAACCGGTGCCGGAGTCGAATTTGGTCTCCGAGCTGAACAGCGGCAAACCGCAGCCTGCGCAGACATACGTGCCTTTTCGGTGGTTGTCGTGGTATTCACCGGTAAAAGCGCGTTCGGTACCTTCCTGTCGAAGTACGGTGTACGCGGAAGCAGGGAGCAAATTGTGCCATTCGGCGTCGCTTTTTTCCACTTTAACGATTTTGCCGGCGGCGTCCAATTTAGGGGGCACCAAACTGTCGGATGCGACAACCGCAGAAGGAGCTGTCGCGTTTGCGGCTTCAGTGTTCGGAGTGGTTGGGAAACCCTGACAAGCGCTGATGAGCACGAACAATGCTAATAATTTCATGATAGTTTTGAGTTTTGAGTTTTGAGTGCCTCATCTTCTGGTTTTAGGTTCATTCCATTCTTCGCGTTCTGCAAACTGGACAATTTTTTTCATCAGGTTGACCATGCTCATGAAGACCAGAAAACCAACGGTGATGACGATGTAAATCCAGCGGTAAGACTCGGCGTCGATCAGTTGCACGCCGGAAATGTACCGGGCCGCAACGCCATTCATAAACGCCAATCCGACGTAGCTGTATACCGAAGAACCATAGTACTGCATGGAGTTGTCCGCCGTGAGACTCATCAGGCTGTTGAGGAGCGCAAACAGGAGTGTAAAAGCCGTGGCTATGGCCCAAGGGAAAAGCACCTCCACGTCCATGAGTCCGCTGACGCGGGTGAGCCAACCCAGGCCCATGAGCAACAAAGCAACGGCAAAGACGATACAGGCCTGCTGGAGCGGTGAAAACTTGCGTTCGTACAACGGAGTAGACATTGGTGTAGAATTGAACAACGAAGAAAATTTCGTGATAAAACAACCCTTTTTCACGAATGGTTGTACCAAACACCTTCGCTCCGAAATATATTCCCGAACAAGTTTTTAGCGAATCATAACGCCGCGTTTATCCAAAAATGGAATGTCGGTAAAATAGGGCTCTTCCAGACTGCCCGGTACGAATACGTATTTTTTGTCAAACAGGTGGTCGTTGTACGAAAAACTGACCCAAAACTCGTTGGCCAAATGCAACAGGCTTTTTTGAACGGGTTCAATTCTGACCACGTCCAACGGCCCGATGCTTTCCCAAAAATAACGCAGGGTGCTGGTGCGGCGTATTTCACCGTCTATTTGTCCGTAACCGGTGGAGTTGACGATGACCGAGCGAATGGGCTCGTCTTTCAGGTTAATGAGGTAGCTGTCCCAAAAAAAATCAGCGTCTTCTTCATGTGGCAGCCTTGGCGCAATGGCAATGGCCAAGTCCTCTACTTTTAATACGGGAATGTCTTTGATCATGTTCAGATTCCATTTTTGCGCGCCGGTTCGACCGCGCATTGAAAAACTTCGGCAAAATGGTGCATCATCCGCTGTTTAACCCCATGCATGTCAATGGCTCTGTTCAGTTCACGGGCCATGGACGTCACCGTTTTGTCTTCGTCTTGAATGCCACAAGGTATGATATAGTCAAAATACTGCAAATCGGTGTGCACATTCAACGCCAGCCCGTGCAAGGTGACCCAGCGGCTCAAATGCACGCCAATGGCGCAAAGCTTTCGATTTGAGATTTGGGATTTGGGATTTGGGATTTGTAAATCCGAAATCCCAAATCCGAAATCCGAAATCCAAACGCCTGTGTAATCTTTGATGCGCGTGCCCGCCAGGCCCTCGTCTGCTAAGGTGCGGATGACCACTTCTTCGAGGTTCCGGACGTAGCGGTGCACATCCGAGAAAAAGCATTCGAGATCGAGCAAGGGATACACCACCAGTTGGCCCGGCCCGTGGAAGGTGATGTCGCCACCACGGTTAATGGGAAAATAGTCAATGCCACGTGCTGCGCATTCGGTTTCAGACAGCAACAAATGGTCGGCCTTGCCGCTTTTTCCAAGGGTATAAACAGGCGGGTGCTCCACAAAAACAAGCCTGTGATCCTGCGGGTAGCTGCCCGCCGGCTCCGAACGGTGCGCTAATTTGTGGGCCACCAGGGCCTGGTGAATTTGGGTTTGCTTGTCCCAGGCTTCGGCAAAGTGAAGCAGACCCCAGTCTTCTGTGTAGATTTTTTGTTTCATGTTCTGATGAAAGTTACTTAAACTTTTGTTTCCACACAAGGTTTTGTTCACCGACCCAATTTTTTTCCGTCCTCAAACACAGTTCTTCGCTCCAAGCCGTACCTTTGCATCCCGTAACAACACGTACGCAATTTCAGCATGACCAAATATATTTTTGTTACGGGCGGGGTCACCTCCTCTCTCGGTAAAGGGATTTTGTGCGCTTCATTGGCCAAGCTGCTCCAGGCGCGTGGCTTTTCGGTGACCATCCAGAAATTCGACCCCTATATCAACGTTGATCCGGGTACACTCAATCCTTATGAACACGGGGAATGCTACGTCACCGACGACGGCGCTGAAACCGACCTCGACCTCGGCCACTACGAGCGTTTCCTCAACATACCCACCTCCCAGGCCAACAACGTGACCACCGGTGCCGTATACCAAACGGTGATCAACAAAGAACGCTCGGGCGATTACCTCGGCAAAACAGTGCAGGTGATCCCGCACATCACCGACGAAATCAAACGCCGCATGCTCCTGCTCGGCCAGTCGGATCAATACGATATTGTGATCACGGAACTCGGCGGTACGGTGGGCGACATTGAGTCGCTGCCCTACCTGGAATCCGTCAGGCAAATCCGCTGGGAACTGGGGCGCGACAACTGCATCGTCATCCACCTCACCCTCCTGCCGTTTCTCAACGCTGCCAAAGAACTCAAAACCAAACCGACCCAGCACTCCGTCAAAGAACTCCTGTCGCTCGGTGTACAACCCGACGTGCTGGCTTGCCGAACCGAATACCCCCTGACGCCCGACATCCGGCGCAAACTCGCGCAGTTCTGCAACGTGGAAACCACCGCCGTCATTGAAGCCTTAGACGCCGACTCCATTTACGACGTGCCCCTGCTGCTGTACAAAGAACGCCTGGATACGGTGGTGATCACCAAACTGCACCTGCGCGACACCAAAGAGCCCAACCTGAGCAGTTGGAAGGCGTTTTTGGTTAAACTTAAAAACCCGAAGGAGGAAATACAGATCGGCCTGATTGGAAAATACAACGAACTGCCCGACGCATACAAGTCTATTTATGAAGCATTTGTGCATGCCGGTGCTGTCAACGAGTGCAAAGTGCGCGTGGTGCCCATCCACGCAGAGGCCCTGGAAGGCACTTTTTTGCACGTGGAACACACATTAGCCGGACTGAAGGGCATTTTGGTGGCACCCGGATTTGGGGAGCGCGGCATTCCCGGCAAACTCATGTCCATCCGTTACGCCCGCGAAAAAAACATACCGTTTTTCGGCATTTGCCTTGGCATGCAAATGGCCTGCGTGGAGTTTGCCCGGCACGTGCTGAACCTCGAGGGCGCGGCCTCTACTGAAGTGTCGCCACTGACACCACACCCGGTGATCGACATGATGGAGTCGCAAAAAACAGTCAGCCAGAAAGGGGGCACCATGCGATTGGGGGCTTTTGACTGCGACATCCTGAAAAAATCGAAAGCGCACGAAGCCTATAAACTGACCCGCATCAGCGAGCGCCACCGCCACCGCTGGGAGTTCAACAACGCCTACCTGAAGGCATTTGAAGAGGCTGGCATGCGCGCAACCGGTGTCAACCCCGACACCGGACTGGTGGAGATCATGGAACTGCAAAACCATCCCTGGTTTGTTGGCGTGCAGTTCCACCCCGAACTAAAAAGTACGGTGGAAAGTCCGCATCCGCTGTTTGTCTCTTTTGTAAAAGCAGTTTTGAGTGCTGAGTTGTGAGTTTTGAGTTATGAGTTATGAGTTTTGAGTTTTGAGTTGGAGAAAAGGGTATTATTTAGCTTCGATTAATGCCCTATCGAAATATTGAACAACTCAAAACTCAAAACTCATAACTCAAAACTCAAAACTGCATAGCTTGCGCCAGATCCATCTTCAAGTCTTCTATGTCTTCAATACCCACCGAAACCCGGATCAGCCCGTCGCGGATGCCGTTGGCTTCGCGCAGTTCGCGGGGCACTTTGAGGTGCGAGGAGGAGGCCGGGTGCAGCAGCAGGGTGTCCACGTCGCCGAGGGTAGGAGCCAGGGTGCACAGCAGGGTTCGGTTGAGCAGTTGGAGGCCGGCCTCATAACCGCCTTTGAGTTCAAAGCTGAGCATGCCGCCAAAGCCTTTTGGCATTTGCCGGAGGGCTAACTGGTGGTCGGGGTGGGTGGGCAGTCCCGGATAATTTACATGTTCGACCGCCGGGTGTTGCTGCAGAAAACGGGCGAGTTCCAAGGCGTTGTAGCAATGGCGGTCCATGCGCAGCGCCAGGGTTTTAAGTCCGTTGTGCACCAGCCAGGCCTCGAAAGGGGAGCAATTGGAGCCGACGAGTTTCATGGCGTTCCACACTTTTTGGCGCATCAGCTCGCGGTCTTTGCCCACGATCACGCCAGCGATCCCATTGCCGTGCCCGTTCAGGAATTTGGTGGTGGAATGCACAATAAAATCAACACCTTGCGAAAAGGGTTGCTGCAGGTAAGGTGTACAAAAAGTATTGTCTACCGCGCACCAGGCCCCGTGCGCATGTGCCAGATCGCTTAACGCCTGCAGGTCAACACAGGCAAGCGTCGGATTGGCGGGTGTTTCACAATATACCAGACGGATACCCGGTGTGTTCTGGAGCAAATGGGCTACATGTGAAACATCGCGCAGGTCGGTAAACACCGTTTCTACGCCCAAAGGCGCCAGTATGCTCCGCAGCAACTCGGTGGTGCCACCGTACAAGTTGCCCTGACTGAGCACCTTGTCGCCCGATTTCAACAACCCAAACATCAGGGTGCTGATGGCCGACATGCCGCTGTTGGTCATCACGGCCTCGGCCTGGATGTGGTCGAGTCCAAAGGCTTCCAGATCGGCTAATTTTCGGGCTACAGCGTCCACCGTCGGATTGGCGTAGCGGCTGTACACGTGCCCTTTTTCGATGTTGTTGAAAATATCGATGCCTTCTTCGATGGACTCAAATACAAACGAAGAGGTGGGATAAATGGGCAACACGTGTGGGGCCGTGGTGCGGGGGTCGGCGGATTCGCGGGCGAGGAATGAGTTGATGTGCATGGGCGAATAACTATTCTGGGCGAAATTTTGAACAGTCTCGTTAATAGCGATTGCCTATTGTCTCTGTTGGCATAGACTTTTGAATAACGTCCAAATCAGTTTTAGTTAATTCCACCTGAAATGCACCCAAATTTTCTTCGAGACGATGAATTTTTCTGGTGCCTGGAATAGTCGCAATTTCCTCGTTTTGAGAAAGTACCCAGGCTAAGGCAATTTGTGCTTTGGAAACCTTTTTGTCTTGTGCAATTTGCTCCAAAACCGCTACGAATTTTAGATTTTCCTTTATCGCTTCGTCTGTAAAACGAGGAAGTGTAAGACGCCAATCACTTGTTTCCAAATCTGCTCGACTTTTGATTGCTCCTGTCAAGAAACCCCGACCAAGGGGACTATATGCGACAAAGGTGATTCCAAGTTCTCGACACACATCCAAAACCGCTTGTTCAGGTTCGCGGCTCCACAAAGAATATTCGTTTTGCACGGCTGCAAGCGGGTGAACAGCATGTGCCCTTCGAATTGTTTCTGCATTCGCTTCACAAATGCCTAAGTGCTTCACCTTTCCGTGACTTACCAATTCACTCATTGCACCAACAATTTCTTCAATTTCAACTTTCGGATCTTGCCGATGCATGTAATACAAATCAATTGCATCAACTCCCAAATTTTGAAGACTTTGTTCGCAAGCTTGTCTTATGTATTCTGGTTTGCCGTTTAGTCCAAGAAATTCACCATTGGGTCCTCGCATCACAGCAAACTTGGTCGCTAAGATTAACTCATCCCAACGTCCTTTAAACGCTTTTCCTAACAACCGTTCATTCGCTCCCCAACCATACATGTCGGCTGTGTCGAAAAAGTTTACGCCTAAGTCGAGGGCTCTATGCAATGTATGAATGGATTCTTCTTCGTTAAAAGAACCATAAAACTCTGACATGCCCATACAGCCAAGTCCAATGCGGTTCACTTGTAGCGTACTGTGTCCTAATGTTGTTGTTTGGTTCATGGTATCTGTGTTTTATAAATATTAAGGCGAAGTTGCCAAAAAAATTGGAGAGCAGTCAAGATTTTTTTGGACATTTTGCCAAGCGGACAGTTGAACGCGATCCCTTAGGGTGGAATACGGCTGTCGGCGCAACGGTTTCTGGCTTTACAAAGGTGGCGTTTTTCACCACAAATGTTCATTCGGAGAACCAAAGTTTGATTATCCACATATGAGTCGCACGTACAAGATCACATTCAATCCAGGTCAAGATACTCAAACCCCAGCAGTCCCTTGCGCATAGGCAACAACACCGCTTCGCCGGCTTTGGTCATGGGGTAGTACGCCTGCTGTTTGTATCGGAAACGGTGGGCGTTGCCAGCATGGTCTTTGACCAATAAAAAATAACCGGTGGGTTTCAGCACTTCGCCTTTGAGCACGCCATAGCCTGCTTCTGCAAACGGTTTTTCGGACAAAAAAACGAAACTGCGGTGCTGAATGGCTCCGCCGGAACGATTCAACAAACTGGCCAGCAGGGGCATGATCAGGGTCAGGGAAAAAAACAACAGGAACACCTCCGGCCGATGTTTCTCCCAGGGCTTGAAACGCTGCCTGAAAAACCAGATCAAGGCCACGGAGAACAGGGCACCAAACGATAAAGCACCCCACACCAAACGATTGCCGGCTATGGTGTTGCTCAGCACGTGAAATTCACGGGTATACAGCCATACCACGGCAAACAAGGCCAAAACAGCCAAAAAGGCAAGAAATTTCGTCCACATGAGCTACAATATTCGTCCTGCGGGTTTGCGCTCAGGACGAGTAAAACATCATCCCAGTTGCTCCAGCGCCGCTTCCCACTCGGCCATCACCTTGGTGAGTTCGGATTTCAAGGTGTCGTATTTTTCGAGCACTTTGTTGGATTCCGGGCGGGCGTAAAAGTCGTCGGCGCCCATCTGGGATTCGATGGTCTGTATGTCGTTTTCGAGTTCGCCGATGCGTTTTTCGGCTTTTTGCACCGTGCGCTGGAGGGCTTTTTTCTCTTCGGCGCCCAGGGCCTCCACGCCGTCGTCGGGTGCAGCGTATCCGCCGGTGGGTTTGGTGCGTTTTTCCACCTCGCGCATGTCGTTTGCCTTGCGTTTGTCGAGGAAGTAGTTCACGTCGCCCAGGTATTCAATCAGCCGGTGGTCCCGGAATTCAATCGTGCGGTCGGTGAGGTCGGCGAGAAATTCGCGGTCGTGGCTCACCACCAGCAAGGTGCCGTTGTACTCCATGAGGGCGTTTTTCAGCACCTCTTTCGACAGCATGTCCAGGTGGTTGGTGGGCTCATCGAGGAGCAGGAAGTTGAACGGGCGCAGGAGCATGCAGGCCAGCGCCAGGCGCGCGCGTTCGCCGCCGGA
>JBMOHO010000082.1:0-12959 GCA_049317805.1 Saprospiraceae bacterium | reverse complement strand
AACCGCTCCGAAAACCTGTTCAGGCTCCGCGACCTGAACGCGCCGTCTTCTTACCTCGTTGGCCAAAATGCACCGGACACTGCCCGCAGCGGTGGAGGGGCTGACCTGACCAGGCCCATCGCCATACAAAACAACAGCGCTACCATCGATGGCGAGGTGCTCACCGGCGTAGCCCGCAACGTGGTGGTGAGTGAAACAAAGGGCACAAGCGAATACGCCGCCCTGTCGTTCAACCTGCAAAAAAAACGCGCCGGCGACCGCTTCGAGTGGCGGTTGATCTACACGCTCTCGCGTTTGAACAACGACACCGAAGACATCAACTTCCGCGCCGAAGACAATAACAACTTCACCCGCGAATGGGGGCCCAGCATCAATGACCGCACCCACGTGATCAACGGCTGGTACACCTACTATCCGTGCAACAACCTGCGCCTTACCCTCGCCGGGTTGCTCCAGAGCGGCCAGCCCGTCAACCGCATTCCGGACGCCACCGTGTACGGCACCACTGACCTCAACGGCGACGGCCGCTCTTTTAGCCAGGCTTATGTGGGCAACAGCGACCGCCACCCTGGCGAGGGCCGCAACAGCGACCGCCTGCCCTGGTCTAACGTGTTCGACCTGACGGCAGAGTGGTTTATTCCGCTCTCTCACGGTAAAATTGCCCTCCGCGCCGACGTGTTCAACCTGCTCAATGCCGAAAACCTGAGCGGATACTCCAACAATGCTACCCAAAGCAACCAGATTCAGGTGGGCGCTGCAAGTTCAGGCTTGTTGGTGCGGCGCAATGCGGGTGCGCCACGGCAGTTCCAGTTCGGTGTGCGCTATTTGTTTGGTCAGGCCGGGTAGGGTGCTTACCACGGAGACACTTCACCACTAAGGCGCTTTACCACTAAGGCGCTTTACCACTAAGGCACTAAGAAACACTAAGGTACACTAAGGGGGTCAAGTTTTAAACTTAGTGTATCTTAGTGTTCCTTAGTGTCTTAGTGGTAAAACAGGTCTAAATGGTAGAAAAAGTCTTAGTGGTAAAAAAGAGGAATAAGTGGTAAATAAAAGTTAGATGAGGATACTGCAAATACTTTTGCTTTTCTTGGTTGTAGCGGCCTGTTCTTCAGACCAGAAAAAAACAGGTGTGCCAACCGACTGGCCAGCTGTGGAGGCCCAAGCACGCAACAGCACGGTGCACTTGATGATGTGGCAGGGCGACCCGCTCATCAACCGATACATGAACGAATACGTGGCACCAGAGCTGAAAAAAGCATATGGCATCAACCTGCAGATTGCGCCCGGGCAGGGTACTGAGATCGTGAAGGTGCTGCTCGCAGAGAAGGAAGCAGCTCAACAAATCGGCAAATTGGACTTGTGCTGGATCAACGGCGAAACGTTTTTTCAGCTCCGCCAACTCGCTGCACTGTATGGCCCCTTTGTAGATCGGCTGCCCCATGCGCAGTACATTGATTTGGACAACCCGTTCATCGGCATCGACTTTCAGCAACCGGTCGACGGATACGAGTGCCCATGGGGAAATGTGCAGTTGGCGCTCATATACGACAGCCTTCGCACCCCCGAGCCGCCCCGCACCCTGGAGGCCCTGGAAGCGTACGTGCGCGCCCACCCTGGCAAGTTTACGATCCCGTACGAGTTTACGGGCATGACCCTGCTGAAAAGCTGGATGGCCGCGCTTGGCGGCAGCCGCGAGTCCTTGAACGGGCCGTTTGATGAGGAAAAGTATGCGCGCCTGAGCGGGCAGTTGTGGGATTTCATCAACCGCAACAAGTCCTGTTTCTGGCGTCAGGGCAAAACGTTTCCCGAATCCATAGCCGCCATGCACCAGATGTTTACCAACAACGAACTGGATTTCACCATGAGCAACAACGACGGCGAGGTAGACAACAAAATACTGCAAGGCGTTTTCCCGGAAACGGCGCGTGCATTTGTGTTTGAATCCGGCACCATTCAGAATGCGCATTACCTCGGCGTGCCCGCCAACGCGGCCAACAAAGCGGGTGCCCTGGTGGTGGTCAATTTCCTGATTTCTCCCGAAGCGCAGTGGCAAAAAATGAATCCCGCTGTTTGGGGCGACGGCACGGTGCTGGCTATGGAACGCCTGCCAGCGGAGTGGCAAGCCCAATTTGCAGCCGTGCCCCAACGCCGGTTCTCGCCCAAACGCAGTGCCCTGCGCGACAAAGCCATACAAGAGCCGGACCCGGAGTATATGATTCGGCTGTACCGCGATTTCCGTATAAAAGTTATTGATTTGTAGGGACTTAATAATGCGATTTAAAATCCCCGTCATTGTCTTTCTCGTCCTTGCCGTGTTGCCGCTGGCAGCGGGTCTGGGGTACGCATTTTTGTACAGCATTGGTTTGACAGGTGCTGTGTCGAAGGGTTTTACAGTGCTGCATTGGCAAGTGGTGTTGACGGACCCGAATGTTTGGGGCGCTTTGGCGCTGAGTTTGGGGATGGCGGTGCTGGTGCTGGTGATGTCTGCGGTGTTGGCCTTGTGCACGGCATTGATGTTGCGAAAACCCTTGGAAGGCCGATGGGCTTTTTTGCCCTATTTGCCGCTGACCATGCCGCCGTTGGTGGCTGCATTTTGGGTGTTTCAGTTGTTGAGTCGGGGAGGCTGGTTGTCGCGTTTGTTGGGGTTTGAACGGCCCGAAGCGTTTCCGGAGTTGGTCAACGATGCCAGTCACGTGGGCGTATTGCTGGCTCTGGTCATGCTGACGTTCCCGTTTCTAACCCTGTTGTTTCTGGCTCAAGCCCGGGCGGCGGGTTTGCCGGCATTGATGCAGGCCGCGCAAACCCTGGGCGCCTCTTCGCGACAGGCCGTTTGGCGGGTAGCGGTACCGGTGTTGTTGTTCCGTACCCGACCGGCGCTGCTGTTGTACGGCTTGTTTTTAGTGGGCGCTTATGAAGTGCCGCTGCTGTTGGGTCGACAGTCACCGCGCATGCTTTCGGTGCTCATTGCGCAGAAATTCCGGCGTTTTGATTTGCTGGAGTTACCACAGGCGTATGTGTTGACGTGTTTGTACGCGGCGTTTGTAGTATTAATGGTACTTTTTAACAAAAAATCAGTAATCCAATAAGTAATTATTGCATTGAACATCATTGGTAGATGCAATTTGCCGTAAAATGTCTACTTTTATTTCAGCAATGCCCATTCTGAAGATTTATTTATCACAAACGTTCCACAAAGTTAATCAGTATTGTCTTGTCAACAAAGCCTAAACTACAATGTAAATCGTAAAGCACCCCCTAACTTTGCCCCATGCCGAAAAATCCAATCCCCCTTTTCCTCCTCGTACTGCTTTTCACCCTCCCTTTCGTTTACCTTCCCTTGCTGTCTTTGGCGGATGGGTGGACCTTTCCTGCTGTTTGGCCGAAGCAACTGACGCTGAAACACTGGCAATCGGCCCAAAACCTGTACGGGAGTTTGTTGTACGGATTTGCGCTCTCTATGGCCGTTTCCGTCAGCGCTACGGCATTGGGCTTTTGGGTGTCGCGCAGCATTGCGCAGCACCGGCACAAGGAGCGTTTGTTGCGGTTGGCGTATTTTCCTTATGCTTTTTCGCCGGTGGTCTACGCCTTTTGTTTGCAGTACTTTTTTTACAAAACGGGACTGGTGGGTACATTCGTGGGCGTTTGGCTGGCGCAATTGTTCATCACTTTTCCGTTTTGCGTGCTGGTGCTCACGCCGTGGTGGACTTCGCGGGTGTTTGACATGGAAAACCTCAGTTTCACACTCGGTGCAAGCGCGGCGCAGGCCTGGCGGCGCGTGCTGTGGCCCATGGCGCGTCCGGTGTTGTTGCTCAGTTGGTTTCAGGCCTTTTTGATCTCGTGGTTTGAATACGGCCTCACGTCCATTTTGGGTCTCGGGCGCGTGCCGACGCTCAGCATTCGGGTGTTTCAGTACATCGGCGAAGCCAATCCGTACGTGGCCTCAGTGGGTGCCTGTTTGCTCCTGTTTCCACCCTTGTTTTTTTTATGGGTAAACAAACAATTCGTTTTCCGGGTTGAAGCCGTATAATGGACATGGTTTTTTTTCAAGTGGCGTCGCTCGCGGCTGGATATGGTTCGGAAAAAGTGTTGCACGATGTGTCTTTTACACTCGCCAAAGGCAACACCTTGGCCATTCTCGGCCGTTCGGGTTGTGGCAAAACCACCTTGCTCAAAACCCTCGCCGGATTGCACCCCCTGTCGGCAGGCGCCATTAGCCTGAACGGCGAAAACATCACGGCATGGAAACCCCGTCAACGGGGTATTTTGTATCTGTACCAGGAGGCGTTGCTGTTTCCGCACCTGAATGTGTTTGACAATGTGGCGTTTGGACTGCGTTTGCGCAAGGTGGATGCCTCAACAGTGCGTACACAAACCAACGCATTACTGGAGAAATTGGAACTGTCCGCTTTTTCCGGTAAAATGCCTGACCAACTCTCGGGCGGCCAAAAACAACGCGTGGCTTTCGGGCGCGCGCTCAACGTGCAACCGCCCGTGCTGCTGCTCGATGAGCCGTTTGGCAGCCTCGACGTGGAAACCCGCGCCAACATGCAGTTGTTCTACAAAGACCTGGCACGACAACATCAAACGAGTTCCGTTTTAGTGACCCACGACCTGAAAGAAGCCGTACTCCTCGGCGACCAATTCGGGTTCATGGAACACGGCCAATTAACCCTTTTTCCCGACCTCAACGCCTTCAAGGCCGATCCGCGTACCGGCATGGCCAATGAAATGGCCTTCTGGCAAACCATGCAACATCAAGCTGAAACACAACATGCGCAACCCGACCGATTATAACCACTGCGAAAGCCTCTACTGGGTGTTCACCCAGTTGTGCAACGACCAGTGCGACCATTGCTACAACCTCTCCGGCCCTCAGGGCGAACGCATCAGCGAAGAAGACTGCATGCGCATCATCGGCAACCTGCCCGATCGGATAGACCGCATCATCCTTTCCGGCGGCGAACCGCTGGCCGACAAAAAACTCCTGTACGCCATCCTCGACCGCCTGCGCGAACGCTACGAGGGCCGCACCCAGATCATGTTGCAAACCAACGGCGACCTGCTCAACGGCGAAATACTCGACACCCTCATCGAAAAAGGCGTTACCCGCTTCGATATTGCCAGCATTGACCGCTACCACAAACACGCCGGCAACCGCATCCTTGTGCTGGCCGACCTGTTCGAATCGCGCGGGGTGAACGGCGACGACAAAGACCCGCTCATTGATAAGGAGCACTACCTCGTGGAGGAGCGCCTCTCCTGGGGATATTGGGGCGCTACGGACGACATGTGGCTTGGCGGCAACTGGCCCCGCGGACGCGCCATGGAAAAGGATATTTGGAAGAAAGACCCTAAACACAACTTCTGCAAAATCCTGTCGGGTGGCATTGGCTTTCTCAGCGGCGGCGAAGGCATGCTTCAGGAAATTTCCATTCAGCTTTGGAAAATAAACCCTTGTTGCCCGGGTACATACAAGGCCATGGGCGACGCCCGCACCGAAAAAGTGGCCGATGTGCTGGCCCGCGTGGCGCAGTCGCCCGTGTTTCAAAAAATCAACGAAGGCGATCCGCTGGGAATGGGGGAGAGCATTGGCATTTCCCGGGAATTTGCAGAGGCCCGCGCAGCGGATCTGCAAAACATTTGCCTGTGGTGCGACGCTTTTTTTCAGGAGTTTTACGACATCGAGACCCTGAAGGCCCGTTGGGAACAGGATGTGTCTGTGTAAAGAAAATCCGCTCATGAAGCACCAGCTTGTCTTTGTGTACAATGCCGACGCCGGTTTTTTCAACCTGGCAGCCGATGTGGCGCACAAAATTTTTTCGCCCGCGACCTATCCGTGTCGCTTGTGCGACCTCACACACGGCGTGTTGCGCATGCGGCCGGAATGGGCGCAATTCATCCGGGAATCGCCGATCCCGCTGGTCTTTTTGCACCGCGATGAATTTCAAACACTATATGCCGATTGGCAAACCGAACCCTTACCGGCCGTTTGGATGGATGCCGGAACGGGAGCGCTCCAACTGCTGTTGGATGCCCAAGCCTTAAATGACTTGAAGACATTGGAATCATTGAAGGTTTTGTGTTTGGAAAAATTGCAAATGATGATGTGATTGTTGGGCCAAAAAGCCTTATTTTAAATTGGGTAGCATAGCTTTGCCCGGAAATCATACCGAAAAAAGCTCTTGCTCAAATATGTCTACTCGCCGCAGCTTCCTCGCCCACGCCGCCACCATTTTGGGTGGCATTGCAATGCATACGAACACTTTGTCGGCCTGGCCAGGTTTGGGCGCGCCAGCAGTTGATGGCCCGGAAGACGACTTCTGGCGTCAGGTGCGCCTGGCTTATGGTACCAGCCCAACAATGGTTAACCTCAACAACGGCGGTGTGTCTCCGGCACCCCGCGCCACCATGGATGCGCTCGATTACTACAACCGCATGTGCAATGAAGCGCCGTCGTACTACATGTGGCGCATCCTCGATCAGGATCGGGAGCCCTTGCGCACAGGGTTGGCAGAACTGGCTGGCGTGTCGCCCGATGAAATAGCGCTGAACCGCAACGCGACCGAGGCGCTCAACAGCGTCATCTTTGGCCTGCCCCTGAAACCCGGCGACGAGGTGGTGCTGAGCAAGTACGATTACCCCAACATGATCAATGCCTGGAAACAACGCGAAGCCCGCGACGGCATCCGCCTGGTGTGGGTGGAAGACCTGATGCTGCCCTCCGAAGACGCCAAAACCTTGGCCGAGGCTTACACAAGCCTGTTCACCGAGCGCACCCGCGTGGTACACATTACCCATTTGATCAACTGGTGCGGACAAATCATGCCCGTGCGCCGCATTGCCGACGCAGCACACGCCCGCGGCATAGAGGTGCTGGTAGACGCGGCGCACTCTTTCGCGCTCGTGGAGTACAAGATACCCGACCTTGGTGCCGACTACTGGGGCACCAGCCTGCACAAATGGTTGTGCGGCCCTTTTGGGAGTGGCATGTTGTACGTCAAAAAGGAAAAAATTGCCCGACTTTGGCCGCTGCTTTCCAACCCGGAACCGCTTGGTGCCGACATCCGCAAGTTCGAATCACTGGGCACCCGCAGCTTTCCTATTGAAATGGCTATTGGCTACTCCCTCGATTTCCATCACCTCATCGGCTCCAAACGCAAACAGGAACGCCTGTTTTACCTGAAAAACTACTGGCTGGAACAGGTGAAAGACCTCCCTGGATTTCAGTCGTGGACTTCCTTGCACCCCGAATTCGGCTGCGCCATCGCAACCATCGGTTTTGAGGGTAAAAAACCGGGCGATTTGAGCAATGTGCTCATGGACAAGTACAAAATACACACCGTGGCCATTGAATGGGAAAAAATCAAAGGCGTACGCATTACCCCAAATGTGTACACGATGCCCTCGGAACTGGATAAGTTGGTTCAGGCGGTAACAACATTTGCCACAACCTGAACCAACACGCACTTTGCATCCATTACGACGACCGATAAGCCACCTCGTGGTACCCTTTTTCGTGCGGGCCAAGGAACAACCGCGCATAAATGCGAAACACCGCCAGACCGTCTAATATCAAGCCCAACGCAATTAAAAAGGTCAGGCCAAACTGGTGTTCGTGGATGTGCCCCAAAATAATGTCTTCACCGATGAACGTAGGTGTGATCGGGAACCCCGCTAACCCCAAACAGGCGATCAAAAAAACCGATGCCAGGCGCGGATGCTCGTACGAATGCCCCTGAAAACGATCCAGCAGGATGGATTCTCCCTGTTTGCGCAACTGATAAAAGCAATAATAACCCAGCGCAGCCGACATTAAAATGCCGCTGAGGTACAAGTGGATCTGGCTAAAATCAAACTGTTCGTTGAACGCAATAGCCAGTGCCGTAAACATCTGGCTCATAATCACCATAAACCAGGCATTGGAAGCTTCATTGCGCTTTACAAATGCCTTCAGGATCATCAGCAAACCGATCAACGCGAGGGCCGACGGCAAATAACCAATAACCACATTCGGCAGTGAAGCCTTGTGGTACACGAAGTACAATCCAACGGCGTATAAAGGGACAAAGAAGTACAACACGTTTTTCAAATGTATGAACTCCAGCATGTTGCCCACCTTCTTGAGGGGCTGCCACAAATATCGATACAAGCCCGTGTCCAGATTCCATTCTTTGATGCTCAGGATGTACACCCCCATCTGGAAGCGTCCCCAAAAGTTATCTTTCACACCGTGCTGTGGCGTTATAAAATGGAAAAACTGATCGTGGATTAAATAACTCAATACGGAAGGCGACACCAACAACTGATACGTGCGCAAAAACGCATTTCCGGTAAAATGCAGCAAGGCCAATACGTGCCAGCCGAGCGCCACCTCAATGAACATGAGCCCGATTTGAGCAATGGACGAATACGCAATTTGTGTTTTGACCGACGACTGCACCCGCGCAATCAATGTCGCCACTATGCCGGTCGCCAATCCAAAACCAATGACAATCAACTTGAACGTCAGATTGTCGCCCCACAATGGATACGTGCGCAACAGAAGGAAAACCCCCATGTGCACCGACAACGAACCGTAAAAGATCGCGCTGGAGGTCGTCGGCCCTTCCATGGCCCGCGGCAGCCAGGAGGAAAACGGCAATTGAGCCGACTTGACCAGCGCCACCACAAAGAAAATCAGGGGAATGACGAGCTGGTACGGCGCTTCCTTGATGATGGGTATGTGCTCATGATACATGCGTTTCCATTCGGCAAACGAAACACTCTCCCCAAACTGGTGGTGGCAAATCCAGATTCCCAGCAGGAGGAAAATATCGGCTAAACGATAAATAGACACCACTTTCAACGCATTTTTAACCGGCAAATACCGATCCCGGTAAAAAGCAATCAAAAAGAAAGACGTGATGCCGATGATTTCCCAGCCAATAAACAAGGTTTCCAGGTTGCCGGCAAACAACACAAAGTTGAGCCCCAAATAGAAAAACAGGATGTTGTTGAAAAAGCGTTTGAATCCCTTTTCCCGGTGTATGTAATACCGACTGAAGATGAGCACCAAAAAAGTCAGGACTGACGATACCCAGAAATAAACTGCGGTATTGACATCGAAAAAGAAGTCTATGGAAAAATTGGCGTTGTGCGTCTGGTACAATACTATGGCCTCACTGTGCACGTCGTGTCCGCCACCCAGTATCCACTGCACGGTAAACATCAATAAAAACAAGGCGTGTAACACCACGGTTGAAATAGCGGCACCAAAAATGAGTTTTTCACGGTTGTCCGGCAGAACAAGGTTGGCCAGGAACCCCACAAAGGGAATCAGCATGGCGTATGGAAGCAGTTCGTTCATGGCTTTATTTTTTGATGATGTGTACGGGCAGGTTCTCTTTGGTGGCGTGCAGGATGTGGTTTGTTTCCATTTCCTGCGCCGTCTCAATCAAGTGGTGCACGTCTGCCGTAACGGCTATGCCCGCCTGGCTTGGCGTATACACCTGAAAAGCGCCGTCTTTAAACCGGAAAAATTGATCGTTGTCGGGGTGTATGGCTATTAAATGCACCCACTCGTTTTTGAACCATTCGTACAAATCCGGGAGCGTTTGCACCGTTTTGAGCACCACGTCGGGGTAATGCTCTACCAAAATCAGCAGGCGTACGGGGTCGTGCACTTCAATCATTTGAAGGGGCAATCCTGCGCGCAAATCGCCGTCGCTGCTGTTGGACACCCCGATGAGCCCCATCACGTTGTGGGGGAGCTTGGTGCCGGCGCCGAGCTTCTGGTTGTCGACCCTGGAGAAATAGTATTCCAGGTTGATACCCCCACAAACTGGCGGTAAGGGTTTCATGACGTTCAGCAAGAGTTTGCCTTCCGGATCGGTGCGGTAATCGTATGAGTTCATAAATGCCCGCCGATCCAAAAACAATCCTTTGGTCAGGTTTCGGTGTCCAACAAAACACAGCGCATTGGTGCCGTGACCAAGCTCGGGGCGGGGTTCGAAATACGAAACAGAGCGCCTCCGAATGGCTTCCCGCACTTTTTTGATGTCCTTTTTGGTATTGATGGATGCAAAACGCCGCGACCGTTCCTTGGCATTCAGGTTCAGGGCTTCTTCAAAAGCCTGTTTGTTTTTTTCATGGGCGCGGGCATTGTCGGGTGTCAGCAGTTTTTCGTCAAAAAAAGCAATCTCGTCGCTGGCCGTGTCGTGCAGGGCACCCACAAACTGCGTGGTGTCGGGTATCGATAATCCACGCTGATCCAGAATGGCCCGAACTTGCGGGTGGTTGGCCATAAAGGCAAAAACACGCGCGTTCACAGAACCCGGCCTGCCACTGCAAGCCCCACAGTCGTGTGCGCCGTGGTGTGGGTTGTTGGCACTGCTCGAACCGTGGGCCATCATGTACACGATGGGCGAGAAATACTCCACCATGCCTATCCCCCGCAGCAGCGCTTCTACCCGGTCAGCCATTTCGGTCACGGTAAAACCCACTTGAAGCCCGTTTTCGGCCAAATCCGGTCCGGTATTTTCTATGATCAACTCCCCGTCTATGTTCATGTGGGCAAATGCGTTGGAAATGGCCGGACTCATGCTGGGTCTGAAAATAGCCAGTACCAATTTGACCGCCGCCCACACGCCCAGGGATAGGGAAAACAAAAAGCCCCGCACAAACGTGTGCGAGTTTTTGGTGTACAACAACTCGTGCTTGCGCTTGTCACCCGTCTCTTTTTCCTTGATGAGGTATTTGGGCGTTACGGGTGCTGGACAAAGTTTTTCGTAAAATTTGCCGTTGGCCGGGTGAAAGAAAAATTCCACGCCAAAAAAACCGGGCGCCCCCAGGGTTTCACACGCCGGGTCAGTGGCTTCCAGGTGCCGCCGCAACGAACACTCACGCTCGTCTATGCAAAATATCGCCTGAAAACTTTTTTTCTGCCGCTCTTCTTCCCGGTCGGCCGATCGAACCAATTTGAGTCCTGACAACACTTCGTCGTAGTAACTCCACTCAAAAGCGTCTTGCCAAATCATCAGCACTTCGTGCAACTCGTTAAACGGCACGTCGGCGAATAAATCCGTTGGTTCAATAGGTGTTTTTGCGCCCAAAGGTGCCCACTGTTCGCCAAAAATGTGGTCCAGCGCGTCTATTTCCAGCAGGCATTCGAAGAAGATAAGCTCGTCGAGCGAGATTTTTTTAGGATAAAGAATGCTGCTGGGGTTATCATCAATGGCAGAAACAATGCCCGACCAGCCACGGTGGCTAAACTGTTGATCAAACAGATACTGCTCAAACAACGCTTCATCGCCCACCAAAATGCGGAGCAATGCGTGGATATCGCAATGCCCGTCCATCAGCAAATTTTTGGCCCGCCTGGTCTTGAAAAAACTGGCCATGTTGTTCGTTTCCAAATGCCGTAAGCCAGGTATCAAGCCGTCTTCCACAAACGGAAAATGCCACAGGGCAATACCCTGATCCAGATAACTGCACAACACCCTGAACAACAGGGGCTGCACCAGATTGTCGAGATCAATGTGGTAATCCGTTTTCCAATGTGCGCGCAATTGACCAATGCGAGGGGCGTTTTGGGCGCCAAATTGCTGGTGCAGGGCCTTGTCGACCCATTTTTTCGCCTGGGCCTCTCCTTTTCGTTCCCGAACCACCATGTCCAATATTTCAGGTCGTATGCGGCGAATGCTGTATAGTTTCCGAAACTCGTTGATGTTGAAGGTGGCCTGGTACCCAAAAATCGCAGAGGCCTTGAAAATGGCTTCATAAAACCGCAATTCCTGAAAAGCGTGCAGGGAGTTGTGGTGAATAAAGTCCTTTAAAGGGGTTTGTGATGGCAGGTAATGTTTCAGATGGTGCATGGTGGCATCCAAATCATGTCCCGTTATGCTGGTGTCTGTCATAAGACTGGTTGTTTGATTAATAAAAATTGACCTGGTATTGGAGCAGGAGTGCGCCTTTACGCTGATCTGTTGCGCCGTCAGTCCGAAAAACCGGTCTGTTTTGATACGCAACGGTGAATTTGGCCGCATGGCCTTTCAATAAGAAATTGATGCCGGCATCGTAGAAATCCACGCTGTCGTCCAATCGCTCATACGTGGCATGTTGCACAGACACATAGGGCATCAGTCCTATGTTGCCCAACACGTGGTCGTTGAATTTGTAGCCTACTTGCGCGTACAACACATTGCCTGTACCCACCAGCGGAAAGCTATTGCCGCCGCCGTTGAGGATATTCGGATTGTTGTCGCCGTTGGCCGGATTCATCACGCCATTGTTGCGCAAGTAGTTTCGGCCAAAGTCAAAAAAGGTGTACACCGCATAAGCGCTGATGGCGCCGCCGTGGTCGTTCAGGGGCGCGTCGTAGTACACATCAACAGCCGCCTGGGTCATGTTGTGTGTAACCGTATCAGCCAGGTTGGTTCCGCTCAAATACCACATGGCTTTGGGCTGCACTACCAGTCCCGCCCCCACATTGAACACTGATTTTTTGCCCAAATATGTCCCTGTGGTGTATGGCGTCAGGTTGGATTCCTGATCTTTGAACTGGTACATCACGTAAGCATTGGTTTCCATGGCCGGCGGCTTGGCCGAGAAAGAGGCATTGGCAGTCACATTCGGGTTGTAATTGGCAGACCGCTGAATCGCCATGGGCTGCGAGAGCGCCAAACGGTAATCAAACTTCCCCCATTTCCCTTTGGCATGCACAGACAACTTGCGCAAAAACTGGTCTGTGACGTCGTTCGTGCTTTGCAGGTACAAAGGCGCATCTATGCCCATAATGGTGCCGACAGAAGGGCTTGAAAACCGCGACAATCCACTCCAGCCACTCAGGCCGGCACCGACGGACAAATGCGTTTTGATCACAGCATATTCACCATACGCATCGTGCACAAAAAAGCCCAGTTTGCGGTCGCTGATGTTGTTGAAATTGTTTTCCCCGATTTGAGCATAGATGAATATGC
>JBMOHO010000081.1:0-13003 GCA_049317805.1 Saprospiraceae bacterium | reverse complement strand
ACGGCGACAGCTCCACCATCAAGTCCGAATTTTATCCTGTGTTGGATGAAGTGTACGACTTCATGCTGGAAAACGGCAAAATCGTCATTGAAGTGGGCGGGCACACCAACAACGTGCCGCCCGACGAATACTGCGACCGCCTGTCTACCGCCCGCGCCAAAGCCGTAGCCGACTACCTCGCCGGCAAAGGCATCGATCCCAAACGCGTGTTGTTCAAAGGCTACGGCAAACGCAAGCCCGTGGCCAGCAACACCACCCCCGAGGGTAGGGCGTTGAACCAACGGGTGGAAATCAAGATATTGTCGTTGGGGGGGTAGATATGGGATGGGTTTTGTTGTGTTAATTTGCACACTTAACCTTTCCAAATCATGTACATCTTATCCATAGACCAAGGCACCACCAGCACCCGCACCATCGCATTCGACCGGGAAGGCAACACCATCGCCTCGGCACAGGAAGAAGTGACCCAGTTTTACACCTTGCCAGGCTGGGTGGAACACAACCCTTTGGAAATCCTGCAGACTGTCCGCAACACCCTCAGCGCCGTGCTGGCGGAAATTGGCCCCCAAAACGCCTTAGCCATCGGCATCACCAACCAGCGCGAAACCACCGTGTTGTGGGACACCCGCAGCGGCATACCCGTGTACATGGCCATCGTGTGGCAAAGCCGCCAAACGGCAGACATCTGCGAACAACTCCGGGCCGACGGGTGGTCGGAAACCGTGCGCGACAAAACGGGACTGCTCATCGATCCGTATTTCTCAGGCACCAAAGTCAACTGGATTTTGGAAAATGTGCCGTTCGCACGGGACTTGTCGGACCTCGGCCACCTGCGTTTCGGCACCATAGACACCTGGCTGATCTGGAACCTCACCCGCGAACAGACCCACGCCACCGATTATTCCAACGCCTCGCGTACCCTGCTGTTCAACATCCATACGCTGGAGTGGGACGCCGAGCTGTGCCGTGCCATGCAGGTACCCATGTCCATATTGCCCGAGGTGCGCGACAGCTCCGGTGCTTTCGGTACCTTAACCGAAGACCTCAGCGGCCCTCACCGCATCCCCATCACCGGTTGCGCGGGCGACCAGCAGGCGGCCCTCTTCGGACAAGCCTGTTTCCAACCCGGCATGGTCAAAAATACCTACGGAACCGGCTGTTTTATGCTCATGAACACCGGCCAGGAAGTCAACCGCTCCCAAAACGGCCTGCTGAGCACCATCGCCTGGGGGCTGAACGGCCGCGTAACTTATGCCCTTGAGGGCGCAGTGTTTGTGGCCGGAACAGCCGTCAAGTGGATGCGCGATACGGTAGAGTGGGTGGGTACCGCTGCCGAAACGGAACATTACGCCATGAGCCTGCCCTCGTCTGAAGGCGTGTACGTGGTGCCCGCTTTTGTGGGTCTGGGTACGCCGTATTGGGACGAACAGGTGCGCGGAGCCATTTTTGGCCTCACGGCCAACAGTTCGCGGGCGCATCTGGTGCGCGCCACCCTGGAAAGCGTGGCCTATCAGGTGAAAGACGTGCTGGATGCCATGTCGGCGGATGCCGGACTGTCTATACCAGCCTTGCGCGTAGACGGTGGCATGGTGCAAAACAATTTCCTCATGCAATTTCAAAGCGACCTGTTGCGCATCGAGGTGGAGCGTGCCCGCGTACAGGAAACCACGGCCCTGGGCGCAGCTTACCTGGCCGGTTTGGCTGTGGGGTATTGGAACGATGAAGAGGACATTGCCCGGCATGCGGGCGTCGACACGGTTTTTGAACCGGAGCTGCTGGCAGAAGAAGCCGCAACTCAATACGCAGGCTGGAAACGGGCAGTGGCGGCAGCAAGATCGTTTTGAGTGCGCCGGATTTGGGGATTTAACTTACTTTGCCCCAAATTCAGCACAAAATGGCAAAACCATTGCTCTACACCACCAGAAATGAGGTGGACGCGCCACTCGACATCATAGAAGGTACCTTACCAGCCGACGTACAGGGCGCATTTTACGTATCCTATCCGGTCGGATCGGTCAATTCAGGGGGACTGCCTTTTCCAGAAACGTACCCTGACGGCAAACATTGCCAGGAATTTGGATCAGCCATCATGAACGGCGACGGCATGGGATTGCGGGTGATTTTTACGCCGGGCCAAACGCCCACGGTGCGCACCCGCATCTTGAAAACGCCCTGTTATTACGCCGATTATGCCACCCGACACGGCAACCCGGGGAGTGAATTGTTGGGATTTAAAAACCTGGGCATTTCAAGGCTGTCCCTCGCTTTGGGTGCCCGAAACGAAGTCAATACAGCCTATATCCCGGTCAAATTCGGATCGTCGAATCCTTTTTTGCTGGCCACATATGATGTGGGTCGGCCTTTCGCACTCGACCCGGGCAGCATGACCCTGCAAACGCCCATAGGTTGGAACCGCGAATGGACGCCCTGTACGCCCGCATACGTGCCCTGGCCATTTTCCCTGGCGCAAACCACTGCCCACCCGAGTTTTGACCCCGTGACCCAGGAATTGTTTACCACCAACTTCCTGCGACCGGGTACCAGCATGCTGTTTGAACAACGCATGTTTCACTTCATGAAGCATGAGCCGGAACTGCTGGAAAAAGAAATGGAGGAACTGGCGCATGAGGTGGAGGGCCAACAAATCCAATCAGCCAACGACCGAATTACGCAGTTTTTGAACAACCTGCACACCGAACTGGACCGGCCCGATCCGGCAACCCCCGAAATGCTTGCCGCTGCCGACACCCCCGGCGCGGTGTGGTTGATGCGCTGGAAAGGCGCTGCAGGCGATATGGAGCGATGGACCCTGCACGACCCCAAGGGCAACCCTGTGGTCATTGAGGAATGCATGCACCAGACCGGATTGACGGAGGATTTCATCGTGCTGACCGATTGTTCATTCAAGTTTTCTATTGACCTCCTGGTGAGCAATCCCTTTCCGCACAATCAGGACATTGACCGCATGATCCGGCGTTTTCTTTCCCGGCCAATGGTGCCGCAGACCAACGTGTATGTGGTGCGCAGAAAAGACCTTACCCCCGGCGGCGGCAAGGCCGTGGCCTATCCATTGGACAAGCCCATACCAGTTGAAACCATCCATTTTTCGTGCAACTACGCCAATCCGGGTGGAAAAGTAACCCTGTTTGGCGTCCACAATGCCGCAACTTGTGTGGCCGAATGGGTTCGTCCGTACGACGTAGACAAACTCACCGGACAGGAAACCGACCGCGAGCTGCTCAGCCTGTTTTCAATTGGCAGTATGGACGTCAGCCGTTTCGGAAAATGGGTTTTTGATGCAGAAAATGCCCGCTTGCTTCCCGATGAGTCGGCCCAGTTTGCGGAAGTCGGCAACTGGGAGAGCGATAACCCTGGCCCAAATGCCTGGGCGGTGGCTTTGTATGCTTATCGGGACATGATTTCTGCCGACAAGCCAGTGAACGAAATCCGGCGTTTGTGGTTCATTGCTGACGGCGTAGATAACCGCATGCTCACCGATTTCATTTACAACCTGTATACCGATTACCCCAATCGGATTGTACCGCTGGAAACGCTGCTGGAAGTTACTAAGAAAGGAATCCCGTTTAGCCTTTGCCGCTTGGACACCGACACCATGAAGTCGGGCGACTACTACCAGGCGCCTCAAAACACGTACCTTCGTTGTGTCCATTTTATCCCCCGCCCTACGCCGACGCCCAATATTGATCCGCAGTTAGACGGCTATTTGATGGTGCTTGCGCAAGCCGGTTATCCTGAAAGCAACGATACCTGGCGCTACCAAAGCGAATACTGGTTGTTTGACGCCACCAACATAGCACAGGGCCCCATTTGCAAAATGTATTCGCCTAAAGTCGAAAATGCCTTCGTGCTGCATACTGCTTTTTTGCCGGAAGTGTTGCCGTACAACAATCCGTATCAGGTAAATATTCGGCAAGATTACAATGAAAGCATTCAGCAATTGCCGATAAAAGGCTTGTTTGGGTTCGTCGATAAGGCCGCCTTGACCCTGTTTTTTGACAAATTTGTCTATCCCAATTATCCACAGTTTCCGCCCGAACACAGCAAAGGCCAGTTCTGGAAATCCATTTGGGAAGGGATTGTCGGAGTTTTTAAAAAACGAAAAAAACGCTGATTACATCAGCCTGACTTGGGGTATGAAGCGTAAAGATGTCCTAAGGTTTATATGGACAAACCAAACTGGTGCTCATTAACAAAAATCTACAAGCCGATGAATACGGTTGCTTTTGAGGGCCTTACCGAAATTCACCAAGGCCCACGCTACATCATTTACCGCGCAATTGAGCCAGATACCGGACGCACTTGCGCCCTAAAGGTGCCCATACAGTCTAATCCCACAGCACTATACAATGAAGTTGGTATCGGCGAAGGCATGACCGACCACAGCGCATTGGCAAATACCATTTCCTGGCCGGGCAAACCCGTATTGGTGCGCGACTTCATAGAGGGCGTTTCGTTGCGCCACTTGTTACAATCGGGCAAACTGCCTGTCGGAGACGGCCTAAGGCTGGCCATGCTGATGGCGGAAGACCTGGACCGTATCCACCAAAAACGGGTGTTGCACCGCGACCTGAGCCCGGATAACCTTATTGTTGGGCCCGACCTGCGCTCCGTCCGATGGATCGATTTTGAGTTCAGCGCCAGAGCTGAAAGCCTCGAGTTCGGTTTTGAGGCCCTTTACCACCTGGAAAGCGCTTTGGCGTATACTGCACCGGAACAAACCGGCCGGATGAACCGTAAAATGGACTACCGGGCCGACTACTACTCCCTCGGCGCCGTATTGTATGAAATGCTTTGTGGTGCACCGCCTTTTCACACTGTGGATCTCATGTCGCTCATCCACAGTCACTTAGCCCTTACCCCGGCGAAACCGGAAGTCCTTTGCCCGGAAATACCTCCGGCCCTTTCCATGATAATACTGAAACTGCTCGCCAAAAACGCAGAGGACCGTTACCAGTCCATTCCCGGGTTAATGGCCGATTTGAACCGTTGCCACACAGACTGGAACAACGGCATCTTGTTCACTGATTTTGAGCCGGGTGAATATGATCACTCCGGGCGCTTGAACATTTCCCAGAAACTATATGGCCGCGACCAGGAGCTTCGTTTTTTAGAGGCTGCCTATCAGCGCGCAGTGCAGGGTGAAAGAATAATTGTATTGCTGGGCGGGTTCAGCGGGGTGGGTAAAAGTACCCTGGCACAGGAACTGTTCAAGCCTGTAACGGCAGACATGGGTTTGTTTCTGACCGGTAAATTCGATGCCATTCAACGAAGTACGCCTTATTACGCCTGGACCAAGGCGCTGGATCAACTGGCCGAACAACTGCTCACCGAATCCGCCGAAGCGCTCCATGAATGGCGAGATCACATCCTGCATCATGTAAACGGTTTGGGTGCAGCAATCATCGGTTTGTGCCCCCGATTGGTTCATATGCTTGGCGATCAACCGTTGTTAGATGAACTGCCGGCAAAAGAAAACCAGCAGCGCATCCAATATGCCTTGACCGCTTTTTTCAACGCCCTGTCTACCGCAAAACGTTCGGTAGTCTTTTTTTTAGATGATTGGCAATGGGCCGACGACGCCTCCCTCCAGTTGCTCGAAAAAGTGTTTACCAACCAGTCGCGCGGACGATTGCTGGTGATTGCAGCATATCGGGACAATGAGGTCGACGCCGTGCATCCGTTTACCCAAACCATAAACACCCTGAAGGGACAGGCCATGCCTCCCGGCAAGTCATCACCTGCCTTGGCCCTCGAAATACAACCCTTAAGCGTGGGGCATACCGTACAATTGTTGTGTGATACCCTCGACAGCATTGCCGTGCGGATACAGCCGTTGGCTGAAATGATTTTTTCCAAAACCAAAGGCAACGCATTTGCGACCATCAGCCTGCTGGAGTCGCTCCACGAAAACAAACTCCTGTTTTTTGAAACCAAACGCATGCGATGGGAGTGGGACATGCACGCCATCGGCGCACTAAACATCACCGATAATACCATCAACTGGCTGACTACCAAGGTGCAGCGCCTGCCGACCGACACCGTCCAAGTGCTCAAAGCCGCTGCTGCTGCGGGTGCCAGTTTTTACCTGAGCCACCTTGCGGCCATACTTGGCATGCGGCCCGCAGCAGTGCACCGCGCCCTGGAGCCCGCTTTGCTGGCAGAACTCATCGCGCCGGTAGAGGCCCATTACAAGTTTTTGCCAGAATATTATGAGTCTACGGGTGTCGATGTACCTTTTCGGTTTACCCACGACCGGATTCAACAGGCCGCGTATCAGTTGATTGACGAAAACGAACGCCAGCGCGTGCATTTTCAAACCGGGCAACTGCTGGCCCCTCTGGTGGGAAGCGCGCAGGACAGCGCAGACTTGCTGTTTGAAGTAGCCCAGCATTTTGCCAACAGCCACGCTTTAATCGGCGGTTCTGGCAAAGAAGTGCTTGCCGGCCGATTGCTACGTGAGGCCGGAGAAAAAGCTTATCAGTCGGCTGCATTTGACCTGGCATTCAACTTTTTGCAAAAAGCGCGCGCCTTTACAGCATTCGACCAGCCCATGGCCATTAAAATCATCGAATCAGCCTACATGACCGGGCAAAATGCGGATGTTTTTGTGGAAGAAGCGCTCGCATTTTGTCAAAATGAGGTAGAAAAAGCGCAGATCCGCGAAGTCAACATCCGCTGCCTGGTCAATGCAGCGCGTGTGCACGAAGCAACTGCGGCTACCCGCATAGCGCTTCGGCCACTGGGCGTACACATTCCCGACAACACACCGCAGTGGAAAGTCATTGTCGGCGCAGTGCAAACAGGCATGTTGTTGCCCGCGTCCAAGATCAACTCGATAGTGGATTTGCCGCTCATGTCTGATCCGGCCAAACACGCAGCCATGCGCATTTTGGCAGCAGCCTCGCCGGCGTTTCACATGACAGATCCGAATACGTACGCGTTGGTCATTTTTGCCATGGTGCGGTTGTCGATGCGTTATGGCAACTGTGCGGAATCCATCCAGGGCTTCAGTTCTTACGGCCTGGTACTGGCGGCTTTGGCTGGCAAGCCGGAAGAAGGCTACAAAGTGGGTAAGCAGTCGCTGCTGTTGTTGGATAAAATACAAGCAGGATTCATGGAACCGGTTGCGCGATTTGTCGATGGCGGATTCATTGCCCACCTCAAAGAACCGCTGGCAGACACCCTGCACATTTTACAAAACGGTTATGCCGCAGCACTGCGCTCCGGCAGCCTCGATTATGCCACCTGGTGCCTGTTTACCCAACACTGGGGGCGCATGTTGCTGGGCGAAAACATGCCTGCATTATTGACTGAAAATGCAGCGGCGGTGCGCCTGTGCAAACAGTATAACCAAGTCAACCAAACCTCCAAGCTGGGTCCCTTGCACGAAGCGATTCGCCGCCTGATCGAACCGGAGGAGCGCGCCAGCGACTGGAATACACCCCAGTTTGATGAAAATGGTGTTCGAAATGCATCTGACAGCTCCACCGTCTCGTTGTTTTACGTGGCCAAAGGATATGTGTTGTGCCTGTTGGAAGCATATGAACCGGCTGTGGAAGCTTTTGATATCGTTCGTAAAGACACCAAAGGCCTTTTTGGTTCGACGGCTTTGGTGACGTTGACCATTTTTGAATCGGTGGCTTTACAGCATACTGCGGATTTTCTGAAAAACAAGGCTTCGCAAAAACGGGTGCAGCAAAACCTGATAATATTACGTGCCGCCGACAAACGCAATCCTGTGGGATTTCGCTTTGCCGTACCCTGGATCGAGGGGAAAGCCGCCGCGTTGAAGGGCGACCGGAATGCCTTATCGCTTTTTGAAAACGCCATCCGCTTGGCAGAAGAAGTCGGGTTTTTAATCCCTGCAGCCTGCATTCGACGCGACCTGGGTGCGGCTATGCAACAATTTGGTTTGCCTGCCTGGGAGCAGGAAATTCGGAGATCGGCCGACGCTTTTGCGCGCATGGGCATGCAAGCTGTCGAACTGGCCGTGCGCGACCGCTACCTGCCTGTGGCGCCAAAGCCGCTGGCCACTGAAGGCGCTAAAGTAGACGTAGATACCATCACGTTGATCAAATCGGCTCAGGCTTTAGCCGGGGAGATTAAAATAGACCGGTTGTCGGAAAAACTGATGCGTTATGCACTGGAAAACGCCGGCGCCCAAAAAGGCTGGCTCATCCTGCGCCGCGAAAACGCCTGGGTGGTGGAGATAGGTATGGACGCGGGCGACGAACAAGGCCGGTTTTTGCGAATTCCCCTGGCAGGCAGTGGATTATTGGCCGAAACGGTAGTCAATTACACCACCCAAACAGGTGAACCCCTGGTGCTGGATTATGCACACCTTCAAGCGCCGTTCAACGCCGACCCGTTTGTGCGCCAACACCGCAGCCGCTCTGTGTTGTGCATCCCTTTTGCCCACCACGGAAAGATCGCCGGGTTGCTTTATCTGTCCAACGACCTGGTGGAGGGTGCCTTTACAGCTGACCGTGTAGCCTTGCTCTCGCTCATGGGCGGACAGATGGGCGTGTCCATCGAAAATGCCCTGCTCTACGAGCAAATGGAGACCCTGGTCAGCAGGCGCACGCAGCAACTGCACGATGAAAAACAAAAATCGGATGCCTTACTGCGCAATATCTTGCCCGAAGAAATAGCGGAAGAACTTAAAAATGAAGGCCTTGCAAAAGCGCGCTATTACGAAGGCGTCAGTGTGCTTTTTGCCGACATCAAAGATTTTACCCTGTTGGCCGAACGCCTGCACGCCACAGAACTGGTGCAAGAACTGGATTACTGCTTCCGCGCTTTCGACGCTATTTTGGGGCGCCATCGGGTGGAAAAAATCAAAACCATCGGCGACGCTTATTTTTGCGCGGCCGGGCTTCCGGCGCCGTATGAAGACCACGCGATCGAATTGGTGCGCGCCGCGTTGGCCATGCAAACCTGGATGCGCGAAGAGTCGATCCGCCGCCAAAAAGAAGGTCAATCCTGGTTTGAACTGCGTATTGGCATACACAGTGGCCCGGTCATTGCCGGGGTAGTGGGAGCCTCCAAGTTTGCGTATGACATCTGGGGCGACACCGTAAATGTAGCGGCCCGCATGGAACAAAACAGCGAGCCGGGCAAAATCAACATTTCCGAACACACTTACGCCATGGTCAAAGGCCATTTCTCCTGTGCTTTCCGAGGGGCTGTTGAAGTCAAAAACAAGGGCAACCTCAACATGTATTTTGTCGACTCGGTTTTTTAAAACAGGCTTTGTGAAATTAATTACTTTTGCCACGAGACTTTTTTTTCAAAAACGCGTTTTAAAGAAAATAACCCATCGGGTCATGTTGCAAAAGTTGTTGCTCATTCTTTTGGTGGGGCTTTTACCTGCCCGGTATCTGGCCCACGACCCGCCGGGTGATCGCTCCAATGCCGACACCGATGGCCCGCACGTGTTTTACAAGGGCGACAAAATCATTGTCCGTTCCATTGAACGCATAGACACCACCTGCAAAGCCAACGCAGAGTTGTTTTTTGACAAAAAAGCCATTACCCTTACCTGCACCCTGCCTGAAACCGGTGACGTGTTTCGTTTTCCCCTGAAAAAGAACCTTAAAGTGGAAAAACATCAATGGGATTTGCCGGATAAAATGCTGGTGATCTCCGATGTCGAGGGTAATTTTGAGGCCATGAAGCGCATGTTGCTGATGGGCGGCGTCATCAATGCCGAGTTCAAATGGATTTTTGGCGAAGGCCATGTGGTGATGGTGGGCGACTTTTTTGACCGTGGCCTCAATGTTACCGAATGCCTGTGGCTGGTGTACAAATTAGAAACGGAAGCAGAAGCCGCCGGCGGTAAAGTGCACTTTATTCTGGGCAACCACGAAGTGATGAACTTGTCCGGATACACCGAATACGTCCGGAAAAAATACCTTGAAAACGCCCGCATCATGGGCCTGGATTACAACAAGCTCTTTGATGCAGAAACCGAACTTGGCCGCTGGTTGCGCACCAAAAATGCTGTTGAACGCATCGGCCCCTATGTGTTCTGTCATGGCGGCATCAGCCCTGAATTGGCTGCCAGCAACCTGAATTTGTCCGACATCAACCAGATTTCCCGCGATTACCTGGGCGTTCCTTTTGAAAACATTACAGACGCCGACGCACAGTTGGTGTTTCACAGCCGGTTGGGTATTTTTTGGTTCAGGGGGGCGGTGCGCCGCGACCTTACCCAGGCGCAGGTGGACGCCATACTTCGATATGCAGGCGCTGAACACATGGTGGTGGGCCACACCTTGGTAACGGACATCACGTTGTTGTACGAAAAACGGATTGTCGCCATCGATCAATTTCACGAAGAGAATGTCCGCAACGGTAAACTGACTGCGCTCTTCATCGAAAAAGGGGACATGTTTGTATTGGACACCCACAACCGTAAACGCCCGCTGGAGTTGGGCGTATTGGCCAAACCGTAGTTGCCGTTACTGCATTGTGCTGTACCATTTTCGCAATACGGCTTCTGCCTTCTTCCCCTGCGGCGTATAGTCGCGTTCCGGATAACCTTCGTGCCCCTGGCCGTTTGGAAACCATTTCCAGGTAAATCCGCCAGCCCACCAGGGTTCATGCATACACGCCCTGAACAGGGCTTCGTAGCAATTGGCCTGCGCCGTTTCGTTGATGTTGCGGGCTTTGATGTTGTTTTCCAGCTCCCAGTTTTTGCCTCCGCAACCATCTACGCTGAGGTATCCGTATTCTGTAAACAACACGGGTTTTTGATGCAGGTTGCTAAATTCGCCCAACTGCTTGCACATGGGCTTCCATGCGCCCAGCAGGTTGTCTACGGTGGGCAGGTCATCGTCTATCATGGGAAAATACGCGCCTAAACCGATATAGTCCAGGCGATCCCAAAAAGGCACCTGGTCCCAGTCATCCCAATTGGAAGAGTACACCAATTTGCCATCAGGGTAAACAGTGCGAATTTGCTGGATGAGGTCAATCCAATATGCCGGCCGTTTGGATATGGCCGTTCGGAACTCCGTACCGATGCAAAACAGCTCCACGCCGGTGGTATCGGCCAGGCGCGCCATTTGAAGTATGTATGCGCTGTAGCCGGCCTCCCAGGCCGCCCATTCCTCCGGCAATTCAAAATCCAGGGTGCCCGTCCAGCCACCCGGTACATAAACCTGCGGTTTGAGCATCACCTTGATGCCCGCCCGATGCGCCATCTCGATGGTAGCCAATGAGCCTTCCGGTTTTTCACCCCACCATTGCCACCCGTGTTCGTTGTAGCGCACGGCGGGTTTGCCTGGCATGGTGTATGCGTAGGGCACTACAGCTATCCAGTTGGCACCCGCAGATTGCACTGCCGGCATCGGATTTTGAGGAAATGGCTCTGGAGGCGCTACCAGCGTGAGCCCGCAAATGCGTTGTGTAGCGTGCAGGGCCTGAATGCTCGCCGACGCAACCGGCTGGGTGCGGTTGCACTGGCCGGAAAGGAGAAGGGGAAAAAAAAGCCAGATGCGTTTCATTTGAGTCGTTCCGGGTTGTCTTTTACAAATGCACCCCAGCCGGTATACGATTTTTGGCCCTTGACAGACACTTTTCCCTGAAAATAATGACACACGGCGGCGGCCAATGCGTCGGTGGCGTCGTAATATTTTTCCTGAAAACGGGTGTTCAAAATGTTTTCCAGCATGCCTGCCACCTGTTCTTTCGAAGCATTCCCATTGCCGGTGACCGCGCGTTTGATCTTTTTGGGCATGTACTCCGTGATGTCGAGCTTGTTGACCATGCCTGCTGCGATGGCGACTCCTTGCGCCCGCCCCAGTTTGAGCATCGACTGGACGTTTTTTCCGAAAAAGGGCGCTTCAATCGCCATTTCAGCGGGTTTGTGTTGCACAATCAGGTCTTGTACCTGCTCAAATATGTACCGCAACTTGAGCGTATGGTCATCGCCCACATGCGCAAAAGTCAATACGCCCATCTCCTGTACCCGCATTTGCTGCCCTTCCACGTCGAGCAGGGCAAAACCCAGCACATTGGTGCCGGGGTCAATACCGAGTATGCGCCGGACGGCGGGTTTATCGACAGTGTTCAAATGTGCGTTGCATTTATGAACAAAGATAAGTGCTTGTTCGGGTTTTTTTGACAAAACAACGCACACAAACTACCTTTGCGGCGCTTAGCTCCAATAAGGGAGCATTCATCAACAGCTTTCCCGTATGGAAACCATTGGAATACTCGGCGCCGGCGCCATGGGCAGCGGAATCGCCCAGGTGGCCGCCGCCGCCGGTCACAACGTCGTGGTATGCGACAACCACACCATCGCCTTGGCTAAAGCCGGCAAACGCATTCAGGAAACCCTGAAAATTGCCGTTGACAAGGGCAAAATGGAGGACGGCGAAGCCTATTCGCTGTTCAGCCGGATAAAATTTACCGACCACATGAGCGACTATCGCAATTGCGCCCTCATCATTGAGGCCATTGTGGAAGACATAGAGCAGAAACAGATCGCTTTTAAAAGCATGGAGGCGGTAGTGGAAGAAAACACCATCCTGGCAAGCAATACCTCTTCCCTGTCTATTTCAGCCATGGGCGCACACCTCAAACGCCCGGGACGCATCCTCGGGTTACACTTTTTCAATCCGGCCCCGTTGATGAAACTGGTCGAGATCATCCCGGCCATCCAGTCCAGCCAGGCTACCATCGATACCGTAAAAAATTTGGTGGACAGCTGGGGCAAAACCACCGTGCTGGCTCAGGATACACCCGGTTTTGTGGTCAACCGCGTTGCCCGGCCGTATTATGGCGAGGCCCTTCGGATTCTGGACGAAGGCATAGCAGACGTGGCCACCATTGACTGGGCGATGCGCGAGATCGGCGGGTTCCGCATGGGCCCGTTTGAACTCATGGATTTTATCGGTAACGACATCAACTACACGGTAACCGAAACCGTTTTTTCGGCATTTTACTTTGATCCGCGCTATAAACCTTCGTTTAC
>JBMOHO010000080.1:0-13026 GCA_049317805.1 Saprospiraceae bacterium | reverse complement strand
CCAATGCGGTAAACGGATTGATTGTGCGGTTTGTACGCCTCGACGAATGGAATGCCGAAACGGAAATGCTGGTCATGGAGCGTTTGTTTCCGATGGATTTCAGGGCTTACGAACACGAAAAACGGGAACTATGGCTCGATATTTTGGAAGATGAACTCACTCAACTCCACAAAGCCGGTTTCGTCCACCGGGATTTGCGCCGCCCTTCAGATATGCCGGGAGAACATTTTGACAATGTTTTTTTGACGCCTACCGGATTTCGACTCATTGATGTGGGTATCTCCGCCCTGTTGACTCAAGTAGGCGAGCGCCTGTTTCAACGATTTGTAGAACAGGAACAAAAAGAATTGGAGACATTTCGGGCATTTCTGTTGTCCAGATAACCGGCTACAACCAGCTCGCAAACGGCTCTTCCAATATGGCTTTCAGTTCCTGTAAAAAACGGGCAGCGTCGGCACCGTTGATTACGCGGTGATCCCAGCCGATGGTCATGGGCATGAGCAATCGGGGCTCGAAGGCCGTACCGTTCCACACCGCTTCATGTGTGGCGGCAGTGATGCTCAGGATGGCTACTTCGGGCCAGTTGACAATGGAAATCATGTTGGTGCCACCGATGCCGCCGATGTTGGAAATGGAAAAAGTGCCACCCATGAGGTCTTCCGGTTTGTTCTTGCCGTCGCGGGTGCGTTTGCTCAATTCGCTCAGCTCCACGCTGATTTCGGTGAGGTTTTTCTGATCCACGTTTCGGATGACCGGGACTAAGAGTCCACGCGGGGTATCCACCGCGATACCAATGTGGTAATACTTTTTGTAAATGACTTCGCGTTTTTCCAGGTCGTAGCTGGCGTTGAACTGGGGCATTTTCTTCAGCACCATGGCCACCGCTTTGGTCAGGATACCAGTGGTGGTGAGGCTGCCGCCCTGCAATTTTACCTGTTCCTTAAACTGTTGGCGCAGCGATTCGAGGCGGGTGATGTCGGCTTTTTCTGTAATCCAGGCGTGAGGAATGGCGTTGAATGCGTACACCATGTTGTCGGCCGTCAGCACCCCGATGCGGCTTTGCGCTTCACGCTCTATTGGGCCAAATTTTTCAAAATTGGGCAAGGCTTTGTGTGCGAGTGCAGCGCCAGGCGCGGCGACTGTGGCTGCGCCGCCGTTCATGCGCTGTTTGACATACGCCATCACGTCTTTGTAAGACAGGCGTGTGGCATCGGCGGGTACGGGCACTTGAGCCAGGTCGACGCCCAGTTCCTGTGCCCGTTTACGGGCTAAGGGAGAGGTGCGCAAGCCGGGCTTTAACGATGTTGGCGTTTGGATGTCGGATGTCGGATTGGCAGGTGAGGGCATTGTCACTGCGGGTTGTGGCACAGGAGCCGGGGTAGGGGCTGCTACAACTGCCTGGTCGGTGCCGACGGTTTGCAGCCGCATTACCAAGGTGCCGCCGCCTACTTCGTCGCCCACCTTTACGAGTACTTCTGTGACGGTACCAGACACTTCCACGGGCATTTCTGCGTCTACTTTATCGGTGCCAACCACGAGCACAATCTGGTCTTTTTCCACTTTATCACCCGCATTTGCCAGTATACTGATCACTTTTCCGGTGACCCCGTCGCCCATGTCGGGCAGTTTGAAGTCGTAGGAGGTTGGGCTTGAGGTCTGAGGTATGGGGTTTGGTGTTGGGGGGGCGAGGGCAGGTGCCTGGGGTATGGGTGCAGGGGTTGTGGTAGCATCGGCCGTTTGTAAGCGGAGGATGGTGGAGCCTTCGCTGACTTCATCGCCCACTTTAACGAGTACGTCTTCCACAGTGCCGTCTGCATCAACGGGCATTTCAGCGTCCACTTTATCGGTGCCGACAACCACGACGATTTGTTCTTTTGTGACGGTATCGCCTGGTTTAACAAGGATATTGATGATTTTGCCGCTCACGCCGTCGCCCATGGAGGGCAGTTTGTATTCGTATGACATGGTATAAAAAAATCGGGGAAGTGTTTGTCGAAAACTTGGTTACAGATACCGTCAAGTTGGCGGTTTTGTATGGGCAAAGATGAGGCAAGTTTTGGGTAAAACAAAAAGTCGTTTGCTATGCTGCTCGAAAGATATCATGTTTGATGGTGATGTTGATCATCATTCCTCTGCGTGGAAACAGCCTATCTTTATCATAAATGTGCCGTAAGATCGGCTCTTAAACCGTATATTATGGCTCAAATTCCTGGACAAAAACCTTTTTTGGAAGAAACGGGTGAATTATCGCTGTTTACCGCCCGTTTTTTTCGGGAGTTGTTTCATTTTCCGTTTGAAATGCAGGAATTTGTACACCAGTGTTTCCTTATCGGTTACAAATCTTTGCCTCTGGTGGGGCTTACCGCTTTCATCATGGGCCTGGTACTCACCATGCAATTGCGCCCCAACCTGGTATACTACGGCGTGGAATCGCAGCTGCCCGCCATGGTGGGCATAGCCATCATTCGGGAGATCGCGCCGGTGATCACGGCGCTCATTTTTGCCGGCAAAATAGGTTCCAGCATCGGCGCCGAGTTGGGTTCGATGCGCGTGACCGAACAAATAGACGCCATGGAAGTGTCGGGCACCAATCCGTACAAGTATCTGGTGGTTACCCGCACTTTGGCGGCCACGTTGATGTTGCCCCTGCTGGCTTCTATTGCAGACCTCATTTCCTTGTACGGATCCTACTTAGGCGTAAACCTGTACGATGTGTTGAGCTGGAAACTGTTCATCAACCAGGTGTTCAATTTCCTGGGATACGACGACGTGCTGCCAGCCTTCATCAAGTGTTTCTTCTTCGGTTTTGCCGTCGGTATTGTGGGCTGTTACAAAGGCTATTACTCCTCCAAAGGCACGGAAGGGGTGGGGCGCTCGGCCAATTCTTCTGTCGTGCTGTCGTCCATCCTCATCTTCCTTATTGATTTGCTCGCTGTGCAAATCGCCGAGATCATCTGGTAAACCATGGAAGAAAGGGAAGCTGTTATCATCATTCGGGATTTGAGTAAGGCCTTTGGCGACAACGTCGTGCTCAATGGTTTCAACCTGAACGTATACCGCGGCGAAAATGTGGTGGTGCTGGGCAAGTCCGGTTCAGGCAAATCGGTGCTCATCAAGTGCATCATCGGCTTACTAAAGCCCGACAGTGGGTATATCGAGGTGCTGGGGTCAGACGTGAGCGTGCTGTCGCCCATAGAGATGGATAAACTCCGGGCACGCGTTGGTTTTTTGTTCCAAAGCAATGCACTGTACGACTCCATGACCGTTCGGGAAAACCTTGTGTTTCCCTTGCGTCGGCACTGGATAAACCTTGACGAAACAGCACAAAACGCTTTGGTCATGGAAGTGCTCGAAAGCGTGGGCTTGCCACAAACCGTCGACATGATGCCCGTCGAATTGTCAGGAGGCATGCGCAAACGCATCGCTCTGGCGCGTACCCTGATCCTGAAACCGGAAATCATCCTGTACGATGAGCCCACTACCGGGCTGGACCCCATCACCGGCCTGGAAATAACGGAATTGATTAAAAGCATACAACATACGCGAAAAGCCTCTTCTATTTTGATTTCGCACGACATTAAACTGGCAGGCATTGCTGCCGACCGCGTCGCCATGCTCATCGATGGCCAGTGCAGGGAGGAGGGCACCTTCGAAACGCTGTCCGTCAGCGCTGATCCACAAATAAAGGCTTTTTTTGCCTAAATTAAACCACATCAACACTCCTATGGCCAAACGCACCCTTAACCACGTTAAACTCGGCATCTTCGTCATCAGTGGCCTGGCACTCATCATCGTTGCACTCTATCTGTTGAGCCGCAACCAAAGCCTATTTAATCCCCGTTTTGAAGTGTTTGCTCATTTCGAAAACGTGAATGGACTGGTATCAGGCAACAACGTTCGCCTCAACGGCATCGTGGTGGGCACAGTCGGTTCCATCCGCCTGATGAACGATACCCTGGTGGAGGTGCAGTTGGAGATCAACAACGACATGCTCGGCGTCATTCGCAAAAACGCCCGGGCCAGCATTGGCACGGACGGACTCATCGGCAACCGCGTGGTAGACTTGTTGCCCGACAAGTCGCCCTCCGAACCGGTGGAGTCGGGCGACCGCATTGCTTCCCGCAAACAGGTGGACACCGACGAGATGCTGCGTACCCTGTCCGAAACCAATAAAAGCGTGCTGTCCCTGTCGCTGGAGGTGGGCAAAACGATTAAAAGCATCAACGAGAGCCCCCAGTTGAATACCTTGCTGAACGACGTGAGCCTTAGTGCCGACTTAAAAACGGCGCTCCTCAACTTGCGCCGGGCTTCTGCCGACGCCGTGCACATGATGCACAGCATGAACAAAGGTGTTGACGAAGCCTTGCGTGGCAAAGGCACATTGGGCACCCTCATCAACGACACCACTTTAGCGCTGGAACTTCAACAAGCCGTACGCCAAATTCAGGTGTTGGAATTGCAGGCCGGCTCGGCAGTATCCGGGGTTGATTCCTTCATACAAGCCGTTCACCACGACTTGCAATCGGGCCGCGGGCCGGCCAATATGCTCCTGCGCGATACATTGAGTGCGGAGGCCATGCGACGCAGTTTGCTCACCATGGAGCGTTCTACGATGTTGCTCGAAGAAAACCTGGAGGCCATGCGGTCCAGTTTTCCATTTAAAAAGTATTTCAAGCAAAAAGGGAAGGCTGTATCGAAGGCAAACTAAACCCCCATCGGATCCATCTTCTCCCCGTCAATACCGTATTTCACCACAAAATCCGCCACGGCTTTATCGCTCACCTTACCCTGCTGTTGCAACAGGCGTACGGCCGCAAAAGCGATGTAACGCGGACTGATTTCGAAGTAGTCGCGCAGGTTTTCCCGGCTGTCCGACAGGCCGTAACCGTCGGTTCCAAGCGCGAGGAAGTCTTTGGGCATCCAGGGAGCACATTGGCCAGCCAACACGCGCATCCAGTCATTGGCGCTCACAAACACCCCTTGTTCCTTGTCGAGTTGTTGCTCAAGCCAGCTTTTCCGCTCCGGCTTACCCGGATGCAGCAGGTTCCAGCGCTGGGTGGCCACGCCGTCGCGGTACAATTCTACCCAGGAGGTAGCGCTCCAAACGTCGGTAGAAATGCCCTCGCCCTCCAGCAACTCGGCGGCTTTCAGCACCTGTTGCATGATGCTTCCCGATCCAAACAGGTGGGCTTTTACGCCTTTGGTTGCTTTTTTGCCGGAAACCTGGTAGCGGTACAAGCCGCGTTTGATGCCCTCTTCCACACCCGTGGGCATTTCGGGCATGTGGTAATTTTCGTTGTAGACAGTGATGTAGTAAATCTTGTGTTCATTGTCCACATACATCCTTTTCAGGCCATCGTGCACAATGACCGCCAGCTCAAATGCAAATGCGGGATCATAACTCACCACTGCAGGCATGGTCTGGGCGAGCATCAGGCTGTGGCCGTCTTCGTGCTGCAAGCCCTCGCCGTTGAGCGTAGTGCGGCCGGCCGTGGCACCCAGGAGAAATCCTTTGGCCAGCATATCGGTAGCAGCCCACACCATGTCGCCCACACGCTGGAATCCAAACATGGAGTAAAAGATGTAAAATGGCACCGTGGGCACGCCGTGCAGGGAAAATGCCGTGGCGGCAGCCGTAAAGGAGGCCGTAGCACCGTCTTCGTTGATGCCTTCCTGCAACACCTGACCGGTTGTTGATTCTTTGTATTTGATGACGGAAATACCAATTTCCAATGGCGTATACTGTTGTCCTTTCTGGTTCCAGATTTGTGCCGAGTTGAACATGGCCTCCATGCCAAACGTCTGCGCCTCATCCGGCACAATGGGTACGATGTATTTGCCCACGTCGGCGTTTCGGACGAGCTGGGTCATCATGTCTAC
The DNA here is from genome assembly GCA_049317805.1 of Saprospiraceae bacterium. Lineage (GTDB taxonomy): Bacteria > Bacteroidota > Bacteroidia > Chitinophagales > Saprospiraceae > M3007. Next base: position 7,146 of record JBMOHO010000080.1, on the reverse strand, counting down.
AATAGCCGCTGTAGTCGACACTTCTTTGCCGCCCATGCCGCTCGAGCCTTTGAGCTGTTTGTCAAAAAGGCTTACCTCCGGCACCAGAAAAGGCTCGTGGGTTTCGGAGCGTTCGGGCAAGTAGCCCCCCAAGGCCTGTCGTTTTTCGTGTAAATATTGAACGACAGGGTCACTGGCTTCGGGGAACCAGAATTCCGCGTTTTTGGCCTGTTCGTCGTTGATGGGGATGCCGTAGCGGTTACGGGTTTCGATACGGGCATCATCGCTGATGTCTTTGGTCTGGTGGGCTTTGTTTTTGCCCTCCGCAGCCTTGCCCATGCCATAGCCTTTGACAGTGTGCATCAAAATGACGGACGGTTTGTCGGCCTTCACGGCGCGGTCGTAGGCGGCGTATACTTTAAGGTGGTCGTGCCCGCCGCGGCGCATTCCGAAGAGTTGTTCGTCGGTGTAAGCACTCAGCAATGCTGCTACGCGGGGGTCGTTTCCGGCCAGTTTTTTGCGTACGAGTCCGCCGTCGTGCATGGCCGACATTTCCTGAAAGTCGCCGTCTACCAATGTTTCGAGGCGTTTGAGCAATGCGCCGTCTTCATCTTTTTCGAGCAGCGCATCCCAGTCGCTGCTCCACAGCACTTTGATGACTTCCCATCCGGCACCCAGGAATTGACGCTCAATTTCCTGAATGACTTTGCCGTTTCCGCGCACCGGGCCGTCAAGGCGTTGCAAATTACAGTGTACGATGAAGGTGATGTTGTCGAGGTTTTCGCGGGAAGCTGTGCCGATGGTGCCATATATTTCCGGTTCGTCCATTTCACCGTCGCCAATGATGTGCCAAATGCGGCCACCGTTTTTGGGCTTCAGGCCACGGCTTTCGAGGTATTTGATAAACCGCGCCTGGTAAATGGCGGTCATGGGGCCAAGGCCCATGCTTACGGTGGGTGCCTGCCAAAAATGGGGCATGCGGCGCGGGTGCGGGTAAGAGGCCACGCCTCCGAGGGTCTCCTGCCTGAAGTTGTCGATGTCGCCTATGGCCATGCGACCTTCCATGACGGCGCGGGCGTAAATGCCCGGAGAAGCATGGCCCTGAAACATCAGCAAGTCGCCGCCATAATCAGCTGAACGTTTGCGCAGGAAGTGGTTGAACAACACTTCTTTCACGGTAGCGCTGGCAGCGTAAGTGGCAATGTGGCCGCCAAGGGCCAGGTCTTTGTCTTGCGCCCGGAGCACCATGGCCTGAGCATTCCAACGGAGGATGTTTTCGAGGCGTTGTTCCAATTCAATGTCGCCGGGGTAGACGGGTTGTTCATTGGTCGGAATGGTGTTCAGATAAGGCGTATTGAGCGCCACCCCGCCGTTGGCCATGCCTTTGCGCGCCAGTCGGTAGCGGATGTTTTGAAAAAGCTCTTCCACGCGGGCTTTGCCATGCGCTTCTATGACCTCTTCAATGGCTTCGAGCCACTCTTCTTTTTCGAGGAACCAGTCGTCGACTTGTATATTTTCTCCCATATTGATGGTATCGTGTATAAACGGCAAAGTTAAGAAACGGGGCCAACAAGCGCTTAGCTTTCCTGCTGAAACGGATACCGGTAATCTACCGGCGGCACAAAATTTTCTTTGATGGTGCGCGCTGAAACCCATCGGTACAGGTTCAGGATCGAGCCGGCCTTGTCGTTGGTACCTGAAGCGCGGGCACCGCCAAAGGGTTGCTGGCCCACCACAGCGCCTGTGGGTTTGTCGTTGATGTAAAAATTACCGGCCGCATGGCGCAACTTGTGATCGGCAACAGCCAGCGCTTCGCGGTCGCGGCTGAACACGGCGCCAGTCAACGCGTAAGGCGAACTGCTGTTCACAATGTCCAGGGTAGCTTCAAAAGCGTCGTCGGGATACACGTAAACGCTCAGCACCGGGCCAAAAATTTCCTCGCACATGGTGGTATACATGGGGTTTTTGGCCCGCAATACCGTGGGTTCGATGAAATAGCCTTTCGATTTGTCGTAATGCCCGCCGGCAACCACCTCTACCTGATCGGAGGACTTGGCATCCGCAATGTACCCGCTGATTTTGTCAAACGCGCGTTCGTCGATCACGGCATTGAAGAAATTGCTGAAATCTTCGGGACTGCCCATTTTCATATCCTGAAGGTCTTCCAACAGAAAATCACGCACTTGAATCCACCGACTTTCAGGTATGTATGCCCGCGATGCCGCGGAGCATTTTTGGCCCTGAAACTCAAATGCGCCTCGGGTGAGTGCCACCGCCACCGTTTTAGGGTCGGCCGAGGGGTGCATGACCACAAAGTCTTTGCCACCGGTTTCGCCTACAATGCGCGGGTAAGACTTGTACAGGTGTATGTTTTCGCCTATGGTGCGCCACAACCGCTGAAATACGCCTGTAGAACCGGTAAAGTGCAAACCCGCGAACTCCGGATGCTTGAACACCACGTCGCCCACTGTTGGCCCGTCCACATACACCAGGTTGATCACGCCTGCCGGCAAACCGGCCTCCTCCAGGATATCCATGATGACTGCAGCGGAAAAAATCTGTGATTCGGCAGGTTTCCACACGGCCACATTGCCCAACATGGCTGGCGCAGTGGGCAGGTTTCCGGCAATAGAAGTAAAATTAAACGGTGTAAGGGCAAAAATAAAACCTTCGAGCGGACGCCAGTCCAAACGGTTCCAGGTATTGCGCGGACTAATGGGTTGCTGTTTGTACATTTCCTGCATGAAATGCGCGTTGAATCGCCAAAAATCAGCCAACTCACAAACAGCGTCTATTTCTGCCTGAAACGGGTTTTTGCTTTGGCACAACATGGTGGCGGCGTTCATGCGGGCGCGGTACGGGCCACACAGCAGGTCGGCTGCTTTCAGAAAAATGGCTGCACGGTCTTGCCAGGCCATGGCCTCCCAGGCGGGTTTGGCAGCCAAAGCGGCCTCAATGGCCTGTTGCACATGCGCCTGATTGCCACGGGCATAATGCCCAAGGACATGGCTTCGCTCATGCGGCGGGTGCATAGCCTTCTTTTGCTCGGTAAAGACATGCTTGCCGCCAATGTACATGGGTACATCGTGTTGCTGCACTTTGGCCTCTGCAAGGGCAATTTTCAGTTGGGCCCGCTCTGGTGAGCCAGGCGCATAAGACAAAACCGGTTCGTTGACCGGAAAGGGAACGGTGAAAATGGCGTCAGACATTTGGGTTATCTTGTTTCAGGCTAATGAAGGAATGTGTATTTTTTGGGGAATAAACGGCGTGGCGTCGCCGCCACCGATGATGATTTCCCGGACAATGGTGCTGCTGATGTGGCTAAATTCAGGCTGTGAGATCAAAAAAATGGTATCGATGCCGTCGCCAACAATGTGGTTGAGCTGTGATATGGTTTTTTCGTAGTCGAAATCAGCTGCATTGCGCAGGCCCCGCAGCAGGTACTGGGCACCAATGCGGCGGCAATAATGAGCGGTGAGCTTTTCAAAGTAGTCCACCTCTATTCCTTGCTCCGCTGCAAACACCTGACGGAGCCACGCCAACCGTTGTTCCAGGGTAAACAAGGTCTTTTTGGTGGAATTCACCCCCACGGCCACCACAATTTTATCGAACAGGGGCATGGCGCGGCGCACCAAATCCACGTGCCCGGTGGTGATGGGGTCAAATGAACCGGGGAAAACAGCAATTTTCATGTATGTGGTAGGCGTTGTTGCAGTAGTCGTGCAAAGAACCGGCACAGGATGCTAAAAACCAAAAAAGAGGCTGCCCCTTTAACAAGGACAGCCTCTTTGGCACCAGTTTAGCTGGCATTACGAAAATTTCTGCACCAGCCAAATGATGAGAAATACGGTACCTGCCAACCAGAAAATGCTGGGGATGAATCCCAAACCTATGCCGCCGGCATACATCCATGAAGTTACCAGGGCAATGCCCCATGCAAAAATCCAAAACCACATCCATTTGTCTGGCTCCGAATAAAAATCAATTGGTGCCGGGGCGTTGTTGTTCTTGTTTTTTGAAAATGAGCGGCTTTCTTCCTGAAATGATTTCACTTGGTCTTTTGCTTTTTTGACCAAAGCGGTGCGCGCAACTTTCAGGCTCACTTTCTGAGACGCAAATGCGATTTGCGGTGCAATACAAGTGGCCAATACACAAAAGGCCAAAAGGGTCAGTACTGATTTCATGTGTTAGAATCGAGAAATTAGGGTGAATCAAGTGGGTTTACCTGACAAAGATAGTGTATCTCTACACGACTATCACCTCCTGGCGCTTAATTGTTGCGAACAGAGTCCTCTTCCAACCATTCATCCGGCACATCCACCGCTGCATCGGGCTTACGATTGCGCCACCACCAGTAACCAATACCGGCCACTATGAGGTATGGCATGGCAAGCATGTACATAATGCCCGCATTCAAACCCCGACCCATACTCCCCCCGTTCTTGAGGTTCGATTCTACTGAAATCCTGCACATAGGACATTGGGCTTCTACCGCCGCAGCAACGCAGGCCACCAGAAACAGGATCAGAAAAAGACGCAGGTTGCGCGTCAAAGTGTTGTGTTTCATGTCATTTTTATTGCCAGCGACTTTAGTCGCTGGTCATGTGATGTGCAGCGACGAAAGCCACCAAACGTTAATAATAAGGCAGCAACATCAGGTACACAATCGGCCCCGTAACCGCCACATACAGCCAGATGGGAAACACCCACCGCGCCATGCGCCGGTGCCGGGCAAACTGACCCGTATATGCCCGGATAAATGTAAGCAATATAAATGGAAAAATGCCCGCTGCAAGCGTAATGTGGCTGATCAACAACACAAAATATGCGGTTCGCATCATCCCTTCGCCTCCATAACGCGTTTCCGGGGTCGTGAAGTGGTACAACACGTAAGACAACAGAAACAACGCAGAGCAAACAAAAGCCAAGTAAATCGCTTTTCGGTGTTGATCTACCTGCTTCTGTTTGATAAAATACAGCGCAAACAGCAAAACAACAGCCGTGACCGCATTCAACGAGGCATGCAGGGGCGGTAAAAAACTAAAATCAATGCCCAGGTCAATCTTGACCCGTCGCATGAACGCGACCAGCAACAACACCACTGCCGAAACGATATACGCCACGACATTCAGTTGCTTCTCAAGGGTCGGATTCGGTTGGATACTCGTAATGGTTTGCATATGATGCTGTGGTGAAATGGAATGGTGGTTATTTCGGCAACAAAATGGCAATCTGCTGCACCATGCGCGCAACCTCTTTGTCGTCCATGGCATTGTAGTAGCGCCTGATGGTACCCGACTGATCCGCCAGCGCATACCAGGCTTCGGTTTGCCCGGCGCCGGATTTTAAACGATACGACTCGTAGCCGTTGTCCAAAATCGTGCGCCAGGAACCAACGCCGCCCGTGTATACCGTGGTGGCAAAATCGACACTGGGTTTCTTCTGCATATAAGACACAAATGGGGCAGTACCGCCTTCGGCAATCATGACAATGCGGAAGGCGTCGCTTTCTTTGAATTGTTCAAACAGTTGTTCATTGATGTCCAGGATACGCTGATTGGCAGGCGTCAAATCTGGCTCCTCACCAAAGACGTGCAACACGCACACTTTGTCTTTCAGCCGGTTTTCCTTGGTACCATCGGGGTAAATGACTGCTGCCGAGCGGATTTTTCCAAAATCCTGCAATTCTGCCATGGCCGTTTTTCGCCATTCAAAACCTTTGCTCAGATAAATCCAGGATAGTGCCGGCATGACCACCAGTACAACCGACAGCACGATGACCATAACCCAGTTGCGCTCCTTTTTGGTGTCTTTTTCGCTCATAAACTTGTTTTATGGATAACAAAAAAGGCGGGGATGGGTTTCCTCGCCTTCTGGAAACCAAGGCTTCCATGTGTCATTTTATGTTTACAAAAAATTTAGTACTAACCGATCCGGAGCAAGCCTTCGTACACGGCACCTACCGGTTTGGACGCCGGGGCTTTTTCTTCAATTGGGCGCTTGTTGAACTCTTTCACCTGCTCGCGGCGGGCTTTCCAGGAGTCTCCTTCCTGAAAAAACGCAATGACCGCCCATACCAACAGGGTAGTAGGCAACAACACACTCCATGCCAGTCCGCGTACCTCGTAGGCCATGTGCATGAAGTAAAAAACAATGAAATACGCTTTGTACAACGAAAATCCGATCATCAGGATCATATACAAAATGTGGCCAACCCCATGGCTAAAGTTGACCCCTGGAACCAGGTGCCCTTTGGCCAGGAGCGCAATTAAAACTTCTACAATGGTGATGGCGCCGAGCAACAACAGGCCGCGAAATACAAACGCCTTTTGCTCATCGTATGTCATGTGTGCTGCCATGAGTGGTCAGTTTTGAGTTTTGAGTGATGAGTTTTGAGTTTTGAGTGATGAGTTTTGAGTGATGAGTTTTGAGTTATACCCAATCTCTCGCTGCTAAAAGTAGAAAGAGATTGAGTAAAACTCAAAACTCAAAACTCAAAACTCATAACTCAAAACTCGAGAGAACTAAAGGAGGTAAAAAACCAGGAATACAAATACCCACACCAAGTCTACAAAGTGCCAGTAAAGGCCGATTTTTTCAACCATTTCGTAGCCATTTTTTCGGGATGCATACAGACCGCTGGCCGCATTGACCATTATGATGGTCAAAAACGCCACACCGGAGAACACGTGAAATCCGTGGAAACCGGTAATGAAAAAGAACAATGCGCCAAACGCTTTGGGGCCAAATGCCGCTTTTTGTGTTTCGCCGTATTGCTTTTCGCCTTTATCGTTTACACCCGTCACGTATTTTACATCAGGTACCTCAAATGCACCATCGTGTTTGTGCAAAAGGTAGTTGGCACCTTTATTAAAGGCTTCTGTCGTACCGTCAGGTTTTACAACCACCCCGTCTTCCATGTGTCGACCAAAAGGGTTGACCGTCACGGTCATGTTTTCTTTGGCAATCAGGGTTGTCCATTCATATGCTTGGCAACCCAGGAAGGCAGCGCCGCCCAAAATGGTCAGAAACATCCAAAATACGACGCCGCTTTGGTTTTCGCGGTGTCCTTCCTGTACAGCGCGGACCATGGTTACCGAGCTGAAAATCAGCACGAAAGTCATGACCGTCACAAAAATCAGAGGCCAGTGTGCGTTCACAAAAGGA